>JAITUT010000087.1 GCA_031286325.1 Helicobacteraceae bacterium | reverse complement strand
TGATCGCGCAGACGGCGGATATGGCGGTTACTCAACTTTTTTGATCTCCGCTCTCTCCGCGCGAGGCAAAGAACCGCGAGCCGCAGAACCGCGAGCCGCTTGATAATTTCATAAGCTTGTCTCCATGCTCATAAGCTCTTCCGTTTCAATCACCTTGATCTCTATACTCTCCGATATTTGCGATCCGTTTATCACGGGTTTGGCGGACTTTGACATAAAAAATGTTGACAAAACCCGTCGCGGCATTTCAACTTCACATTTGCGTATTGAAAGCGTTATTGATCGGCGAGCGGTTTTAGTTTCGGCGCGATTTTTTGGAGGTTTTTCGCGTTTTCGGCGAGGCTGAATGCTAGAAAGCGATCTTTCTCGTTCATTTTAGGGATATTTTTGATGATATTTTGCTTGAAAATACTCCAGATTTCGCAAATTTCGCCGTTGTTCTTGATCGCCGCGATATTTTTTTCGGCGTCTTTGTAGAGCTCGTAAATGTTTTGATCGCTTGTTTTCCACGAAATTAAAATTTGAGCGATCTTGTTTGAAAATTCAGCGATATTTACGGCTAGATCGTCAAGATTCTTAATATCTTTTCGCGCTGAAAACAAATTAAACGTATTGCTGTTTTTTTTATTTTCGTAAGAACTGCCGTAAAGGGCGAAAGATTTTCTATGCAACGGCGTAACCCCGCGCCAAAAAATCGCCTCAAAGTGATCCTCTGTGCCGTAGCCTTTATTATTTTCAAAGTTATAGTTGTTAATCGCTAAACTTTGCGCGGATTTTAAAAATATATTATCTCTGGCGGTTTTAGCCAAAATACTAGCGGCGGAAACTTCGCTAATTTTGCTGTCGGCTTTAATTAAAGTATCTATATTTTTAATCCCGAAGTTAGTATTGCCGTCATATAGATATTTTTCAGATTTTATATTATTTTTAATTGCCGTTAAACCTTTTTTAATGCACTCGCTTAATCCAAAATTATCAATATCAATAGGCTCAAAAATCTCTATATGAAAAACGCTGTTTTCCATAATAACTTTGGCTAACTCCTCGCGGGATTTCTCGTTTAATTTTTTGGAGTCTTTTAGCAAACTTTTATCAAAGTTCAAAGTTTTATTAAAAACCGCTCCCGCGATCGCCAAATGCCCTGCTAAACAGCCGCGCCCAGCCTCGTCTATACCGCACAAATTGCCGTTCATTGGCGCAATCCCCACTCCCAAAAAGGCGCGGCTTCTACCAAAAACTCATTTGCTTCATAGTAAAAACTCTCATTCAAATTCATAGTAATAAATTCCGCTTTTTCTATAGGAATTTTCGCGAATTTTTTAACGCGATCTAAAATATGTTCTTTCGCCGCAAACGGAGCTGCGATCACGGCGCGTTTTTCATTCGGTATATAAATATCAATTCCCTCAGAATAAAACAATGTTTTTTCGCGTTTAATTAATTCGAGCGCGATCGCGCACTCAAACGACTTTACAAACGATCTGTCAATCGTGATCGCCTCGCGCAACGCGTGATCAAATGGATAATACTTTTTCGGCGCGTTTTTATTCTCAAATTTTTCAGCGGAAAATAACAATCTTTTTTCTTTTGTTTCGGCAAAATAAGAGTAAACCGCGTCTTTTGAAATTTTATATTTGCTTTTAAGCGTTTCATACGCTTGGTGCGGCGTGAAAATTTGAGCGGATTTTAATAAAAAAAAGTTCAAAATATGTTTTTTTTGCGGCGCGTTTTCGGCAATCAAAGATAAAATCTCTTGTTTGCGTTTCGCGCGTTCGGTTTCGTCCAAATTTAATGTCTCAATTAACGCCCCCGATCGCAAAAATTCATCAAACGCCGCTCTCTCGTCGCTCTTCGCGCTCAGGCTCAAAAACTCCTCAAAATCAGGCAAAAAAAGCTCCGCGGTATCAAAACCCGCGATCTCAAAGCGGCGCGGCGCGGCGAGAAAAATCCGCTCCAAATTCGGCAAATTTTCGGGCGCGATTAGAGCCGCGTCGTAGTTGTCAATCACCAAAATTTTCAGTGATTTTTTCTCGCAAAAAGACGGCAAATTCGCCGCGATCGCGGGCAAATTTCCCGCTAAACGATCGTCTTTTAAGTCAATGTAAAGCGCGTTTTCGCCGGCGATCTTATCCAGCAACAGCGCGGTTTTGCCAGCCTTAGGCGCGCCGAAAACGAGGGCGCGATCGCTAGCGATCTGTATTTTGCGCGGTTTGTAGCGATCTTTTTTGAATTTGACGCCGGAGAGATACTCTAAAATTTCCATTTATCGCAAATTTTTGAGCCGCCCGCCCACGATCGCGGACTTCACAAGCCCAAACAAAACTTCGCCGTCCCAAGGGCTCTTCGCCACGCCGTCTCGCGAGCCGACTTCGCGCCGAGCGGCGGGGTCAAACAGAATCAAATCCGCCCGCGCGCCGACCGTTAGCGATCCCGCGTTTTCGCCCAAAACTCGCGCTGGGATCAAAGCGGCGGCGCGAATAAATTCCGCGATCGTCATTTCGCCCGCCGCGACAAGTTTCGTGTACGCGAGGCTGAGAAAATAGCCCGCGATGTCCAGCCCTGCGCTCGCCGTCTCAAACGGGCGGTCGCGGCTGGACATATCCTGCGGCAGGTGTCCGCTGGCGATGATCGCCGAGCCGCTTTCTTTCACCGCCTTGATCAAAGCCGCGCGATCCGCCGCCGAACGCAAAGGCGGGTTTAATTTGCAGGCGACATTAAAGCCCGCGCACGCCTCGTCCGTCAATACAAGGTGCGGCAAAAGCGTCTGCAAAACTGCGTTGGCGGGTTTCAAAGCCGCGATCAAATCTACCGATCGTTTCGCGCTTACCGCTTCCACGACGAGTTTGCAACCGACCGCGCTGGCGATCTCCACGACCCGCGCCGCCTCGCTGCTCTCGGCGTAATCCGCGATCGCGGGCAAGCCGAGTCGCGAGCCGATCTCGCCGTCGTGGATCACGCCGTTGCCCGCGAGCGCGGAGTTTTGGCACGAGATCAGCGCGGGTTTGCCCGCCATTAGAGCGTATTCAAAGGCGCGGCGCAAAATGTTGCTATCCAGCGCGGAACTTCCCGCGATCGCGGACGCGCCCGCCGCGAAGAGTTTGGCGATGTTGTTCAAGCGGTTTTGCCGCGCGATCTCGCCCGCGAACAAAATTCGCGCCGCGTCCGCTTCGGTGGCTTTGGCGAGGATATATTCCGCAACCGTTTCGTCTTCAATCGGCGGCGTTGTGTCGGGGGCGGCTAAGATCGTGGTGATTCCGCCGGCGAGCGCCGATCGCGTGGATTCGGCAATCGTCTCAATGCGCTTGTGTCCAGGGTCCTTAAGGTGAAAGTTCAGATCAATTAAACCCGGCGTCAGCCACAAACCTGCAGCGTCTAAAATTTCTTCGCCTTCACGCGCGTCCAGATCGCCGACATCCGCGATCAGATTATCTTCAATCCTCAACGCGCCTTGCTTTTGCCCGTTCGCATCCGTTAAAACAGCGTTTGCGATCAGCATATCAATTCGCGCTCGCCGCGATTTTTTCGCGCGCAAGTTCGCCTATCGCCCGCTCGGGCGTTTTGCGCGCGGCGATCGCGCGGGCGAAAGAGCCGCCCTTGCTTTTTGCGAGCGTAATTTCGGCGTTTCTGATCGCCAAATCAAGCGATCTTGCTTCTTGCTCCGTCATTTTTGGCATCATTGTCTCCTTATGGGCGATTCGTTCATAAATTTTTTCGCGCGGCGTCTTTATTAAATTGAGCGACGGCAACATCAACTTCCAAAAAAGTAAATATGCGCGACGACCGCCCACGCGATCAGGGCGATTAAGATCGCGACCAAAACGCCCGCGCTCGCCGCGTCTTTGGCGTGTTTCGCTAGCTCGTGAAAGTCTTTCGTAACCAGATCGACTACGCGCTCAATACTGCTATTTACGAGTTCGGCGAGGATTATTAGGAGTAACGAGACGAGCAAAACCGCCTTTTGCCAGATCGCGATGTCCCAGAAAATCAAGACCAAAACGCCCGCCGCGAGGACGATGAGTTCGGCTTTCATCGGGTTTTCGCGGCGCGAAACCTCAATAAAACCGTTCAGAGAGTTTATGAAATTGCGCCAGAGGCTAAAGCCGCTCGGTTTTTCAAACGCCATTGTCGCGCCCCCCGTAAATTCCGCCTAAAATTCGTGAAATTTTAGCCATTTCGTTATTATTCCACGCGAAAAATCCGTTCATTAAAGGCAAAAATCGTGAAATTCGTGGCAATAATTTTAGGCAGCAAAAGCGACTACGAGGTAATGAAAGATTGCGCGATGACGCTCGAAAAGTTCGGGATCGCGCACGAGCTTGTGATCGCCAGCGCGCACAGATCGCCCGATCGTCTAGCGAAGTATGTCGCCTACGCCGAAAACCACAATGTCGCGGCGTTCATCGCGGCGGCGGGAATGGCGGCGCATTTGGCGGGCGCGGTCGCGTCGCGCACGAGCAAACCCGTAATCGGCGTCCCGATGGCGAGCGGCGCGTTAAACGGCGTAGACGCGCTTTACAGCACCGTGCAGATGCCGCCCAAAATGCCCGTAGCGTGCGTGGCGATAAACGGCGCGATTAACGCGGCGTATCTGGCGTTGCAAATTTTGGCGGTGAGCGATCCCGAAGTGGCGAAAAAACTCGCCGAAGATCGCGCCGAGATCGCGGCGCAAGTGGAAAAAGATTCGGCGTTAATTGAAAAAATCCTCTAAATTAGCCGCAATCTTGCTAAAATTACACAATTAAAAGGAATTTTTATGAATAAATTATTGCTTGCGCTGATTATCGCCTGCGATCTCTTCGCGGCGAAAATCACATTTTTCTACGGCGGCGCGGAGGGTATGAAATCCGAGCGGCACATTAACGACGGCGAAATTTTGGAGTGCCCCAAAGACCCTACGATCGGTATGTTAAAGGGCGGCTTTTTTGTGGGCGCGAGCGAACCCAAATTCGCGCGGTGGCTGAATGACGCGGACGGCAAACCATACGATTTCGCGAAACCCGTAAAGGGCGATCTCGTATTGCGCGCAGAGTGGATCGGCGCGTACTTTGCCAAACTAAAAGACGCGCTTGATTGCGCGAACGGCAAAAAGCCGCAAAATTGCCCTAAAAATGAGAACGGCTTAAATGTTTATTTGTATTCAAAGGCGATTTTGCCGCCCAGCGCGGAGAGCGATTGGATCGTAAAAAAAATCGCGCTAATCGGCGTGGGCGCGGAGCGGCAGATCGCGATCGACAAAAACGGGTATATGTTCAGGATCGCCGAAAAGGGCGAGCTTTCGCTTAAGGGAAACATCAGTCTCGTGGGTAGAAAAAACTCCGAACACTCGCTTGTTTTTGTGGCGGGAGGCGCGTTTGTAATGACGCGGGGCGCGAAAATTACCGGCAATATTGCAAGAAACGAAAGTTGCTCGGCGGTAGCGATCAAAGACGGCGGCGCGTTCAAAATGACGGGCGGCTTGATCGTGGGCAACTCAACGGGCAGCCGCGATCCCGCTCGCGGCGCGGTCTGCAGCTACGGCGGAGACTTCGCGATGACGGGCGGCAAAATCGAAAACAACAAATACGGCGATCTGTATGTGGAAAAAGGCGCGGCGAGAGTCGGCGGCGACGCGTTAATCGGCTTTTTGACCCTTGCCGCGCGCAAGGGCGAGGTCGCGAAAGTCGCGGCGGATAGCAATTGGAGCGGGCTTGTCAGATCGGCGAATTTGTTAGGAGACGATGATGCGCTGGACGAGGCAAAAAAACTAATGCGCGATCAGCAATTTTTCACGGGTTTTTCGCCGCGCAAAATTCACCCGGGCGGCGTATTCACCGCGCACAAGCCCGCTAACGCCTTGAAAATCAGCGGCTATGGGCTGGATAACAACGGATTTTTCAGGTTTCCAATCAGGATCGTAGGTAGCGACGGCGCGATCAAAGCAAGTTTCGCCGAAAACGATCTTTTAAGCGCGGCGAACAAAGCTCTAAGCGGCGACAGGATTGAAGTTCTCACGAACGCCGAATCCGCGCCTATTATAATTGAAAACGCGCGCGTTATAACGATCAAAGGCGCGGGCGATCCCGCGAAGATAATAAAACGTCAAAACCGCGCGGAGCCGCTTATAACCTTGCGCCATTCCGAGGCGAAGTTAATTTTGGACGGCAACTTGACGCTTAACGGCGGCGTGGCGCAGAGCCCGTTAATTTCTGTCCAAAGCGGCTCGCTGAATATCAAAAATCACATCAAAATCACGGGCAACCGAGCTAACGCGACTAGCGTTTTGCATATCGGATCGGAGGGCGAATTTCGTATGCAAGGCGGCGAGATCGCGCATAATTTTGCCCCGCGCAGCGCGATCTACTCGCTTGGCAAAGTCTATTTGGACGGCGGTAAAATCGTGGAAAACACGGGCGGCGATCTATACGCGGGCGGCAATTTCGCCGAGCTTTCAGGAAACACGCAACTTGATTTGGTTACTTTGCACGCGGGCTCAAAGCTGAAGTTCGGCAATGGCGGCTGGAAAGGCAAGTTGCTCAAATTAAGTTTCGCCAGCGGGAGCGGGTTTGCGCCGATGAACGCTTGGAGGGGCGAGGTGGTTTGCGAGGGCGGAGGCGAGAATGAGATCGCGGCGCTGAACAAGGCTATGCAAGAGGGTTGTTTCTACTACGAAAACGAATGTATGGTCAAATTAAACGCCAATATGCCGCAACCGTTAAAGATCGCCAAAGACGGCAGACTGGAATAAAGCGATTTTTCGCGCCGCTTAGAATCTTGCGGCGATTAGTAAGGCGCGGGCGTTTGTTTCGCCGCGATCTGTCGCCTACGCACGCGGCAATTTACGTAATGACGAGCGGGATATGAGATTAAAATTTTCTGCGGTCAGTTCTTGCGCCAAACTAAAAAACGTCCAAATTTTCAGAAAACACATAAAACGCAAATTTTCCGTGTTCCCCGCCGCAATAGGGACGAATTGCGTATATGCGGTTGTCTCTAATAAATTTATAAGTTAATTCATCAAAATTACCCGATTAAATACATACGCGAACACTAGCTTGGGCGAGACGATGCAATCCTTTCCGCGCCGCATAAAAATATCGCGCTTTTTCGCTTCAAGATTATATTTTTCATATCGTTTGTTTTGCCGCGCGATCTTGCCCAATAAGCGCGAAAAGCCGCGAATAAGCCGCGATCTGTTATGCTTATGTCCAAGTTGCGGACAATGAAAAAGCTTTAAGGGGCGGCGGTTGGGCTGGTTTTCATTATATGATTTGGATGCGCCTATAGCGGCGGCGTTGATCGCCGATAAACTTTACGCGATCGGCGCGGACGGCAGTAAAGCGGTATTTGAGAAAGATAAAAAAGAGCCTGCGGCTCTCACTTCGCTGGACTTCGCGAAAGGTTCGCTCGCCGCCAAAATCAAGCCCTCCGGCGAGGCGATCGTAGTCGCGGCGGACGCGGCTTATTTCTTTTCAATTGACGGTAATTTAGAGCCCGGAAGAGTGGTTTTGAGCAAAAATCCTATTGTGAAAGCCGCGATAGATCAGGGGGGCGATCACTTCGCCGCGATAGATCGCGAGGGGTTTTTGCAGATATTTTCAGACTGCGAGCGCGTCTATTACGCGATCGCCGAAAAGAGATTCAAAAAACCCACCGCGCTTTTTTTCGGCGGCGGCTCGGGTTTAAGTGATCGCGAAAGACCCGTTGGATTAGCGACCAGCGGCGTCAAAGCTTTTGAGCAAGCCGCGCCCAAACCCGCGGCGGAGCAACAAAAACCTACAACTGAGCAGCAAATCAGCGGCGTGGCGGACGACAGACGTTATTTATTCGTCGCCGATAGCGACAAAAGCGCGGTCGTTTTTGACCTATTACTGCGCAAAATTATCTTTGAGTTTGAGTTAAACCGCGAGATCGTAGGCGGCGTTTTCTGCAAAAACGGCAAACTCCTATTATTTTCCTCCGAAGGCGAGGCGACTACGGTCTCATTCCACGCGCGCGGCAAGGATATAGACAAGCTGCACGTGGCAAAAGTCGCGCCGAACGCGGCTTTTACGGACGAGAGATTCGCTTTCATCGGCTCGCAAAAAGGGATTTTGGCGGCTTACGATATGCGCCACGAACGTATCGCGCGATCGTGGAAATCCATTGACGACAACATTACGTACCTATTTTTAAGCGGCGATTACGCGCTGGCTCTGGGCGAAAAGAGGATCGCCTGCTTTAACCTGCGATCACTGAACGAAGCGTTGGAGCTATCCTTAGAGACCGAAGATTACGCGGCGGCGAACGCGCTCGTGGCGCAGAGCGGCTTCGCTTTGCTCAACGAGGATTTTTGCGAAAAACTTGATTCTGCTTGGGAAGAGAACGCGCTCCCGCGCGTCGTGAGTTATTTGGAGGACGGGCACATTGATTTGGCGCGCGACTTAGTTTCGGCGTGGAGCGAAGACATAGCTAGGCGAGGCGAATTTGAAGAGCTTTTGCGCCGCCATACGGAGTTGCTTGAGCTTCGAAAAGCGATGAAAAACCGCGACTTAAAGAGCGCGGAAACGTTGCTAGTCGCAAATCCCGCGCTCAAAGATTCGGTTTCGGGCAAATTATTTTTTACCGAGTGGGAAAACGCCGTGAATCAGGCGTTGCAGAGGCTTGAAAACAGCGCGGCCAGCGAGGCGGAAACCGCGCTCGCGGACTTCAAAAACGCCGGTGAAAAAGGCGAGATCGCGGCGGCGATCTTAAGCGATCCGCAGAAGTTTATCAAGGCGGCGAAGTTGTTTAGCGAAGCGGAATGGCACGCGTTTTACGATTATTGCGAGGCGGAGTCGGCGTGCAAAGGGTTGCCGCATTACGCGATCTTCGCGGCGCGCATAGCGGCTCTGGAAAACGAGATGATCTTTTGCGCCGACAACTGCCTTTATATGGAGTCTTTTAGGGCGGCGGAGCTACTAATTGAGCTAGGCGTCTCGCCCGCGATACACGATGAGGTCGCGGCGTGTCAGACATTCGCGGAGGCGGCGAAACGTTTGCGTTTAGAGGGCGCGTTGGCGATCGTGGATCGTTACCCGTTTTTGACGGACACGCCGCAATTTCGCGCGCTTTTTTCGGAAATCGAACGCCACTTTGCGCGCGCGTGGGCGGCGGCGATTGAGGGCGATTCGGAGGCGGCGAGGTTGCTCTTGGATAAATACAACGATTTTAGGCTCTTTGACTCTTACGCGGCGAATGTTTTGCGGGTCGCATACACCGAGCATATGCGGCGGATCAATGTTTCGGGCGCGCTTGATTGGTTGCACACGGCGCACAATTACACCGATTATTTCGGGCGCGATCCGCTACTTGATTTAGCTTACGACGCGCAAGGCGAGGGCGAACTGTTAAATAGTTTCGCTTACTTTCTCGCGTCAAAGCCGGGTTATCATCAGTTGGGTTTGCCGAAAGAGGTTTTGGCGTTTGTGAATTTAACGGGCGAGACGGCGGTTTCGCAAAAGCCCAAAGAGACGGACGAACCTAAAAAAGAGGGAGAAAAGGGCGAGAAAAAGTCGCTTTTCGCGCGGATTTTTTCGTTTTCGCGCATTACGGAGATAATTTACAGCGCGATGATTTTGATCGTGGCGTTTTTCTTCTTTTGGCTGATTACGCTAATTAGGTAAATTTTGGTATAATCGCCGACTTTTTATCCCCCCGCAAAAGGATTTTTATGCGTTTAGAGCAGGTTACTTCAGACGCGCTCGCCAAAACCAACGGCGATCGTTATCTTTTGAGTGTTTGCGTGGCGCGGCGCGTTTCGCAGTTGCAAAACGGCGCGAAGCCGCTTGTGGAGCCGAAAAAGTTTGAAAAACCTGTGGATATCGCGCTCCGCGAGTTCGCCGAGGGTTTGATAGAAATTAAAGAGTAATGCTCTGCGGCGCGTGGTTTTTCGCGTCGCTTTCAAACGCCTTTAACGCGCTTACGATCGTGAGAGTTTGCGCCACAATCATTGCAAAGTGCAGACGCCAAATTTCTATTAGCTTCTCTGCATCCGAAATTTCATAATAAATTAAACTCGTCGCAAGCCCTATTAAATAGCCGATTTGTTTAAGAGAATCAAGCTTGGTTAAAGTGTTAATTTCGCTTAAAAAAAGCGTTTCAGATCGCACTAAATACGAGCCGAATAAAAATGTGAGTTGATAGCAAAAATATACCGCTCCGGCGACATAAACGGCGGCGGGATTTATTAAGAATAATAAAGCTGCGCTAAAGACAATGATTTCAACCGCGATCGTAACAAAGAAAAAACATTTGACATTTATTATTTTGGAGTAAATTAGCGCGATTAACATTGAGCCGATCGCGAGAATTATTCCTCCTATGGAAAATATTTTGGGATCAAGCGGCGCGTAGATCGCTATGATCGCGCCTAGGCTTAATCCTGCGAATAAATTATTTAATGTTTTGTAGCACAAAAACCAATTTGTATTTATTCGCATATTAAAACTTCTGCTCCGCTGAAATTATAAACGACCTTTCGGGATCGTCAGGCGTGTAGCCATAAACGCTCTCACGGTATTCGTTAAATATGTTTTTTACCGTGAATTCTACTTTAGTTTTATAGCTGTTTTCGTAGCCGATCGCCGCTAATGTTTTACGCTCGCCTTTCATATTTTCGCCGCTTGCGGAATCTAAATAACTTTCCCCAAATTTCGCCACGACAAAAAAGTAATATTCGCCGAAATTATATCGCGTCTTAAATAAAATTGTTTGTTTACTTTGGCGATCTTTCACACTTTTGGCAAATTCGCTTCCGCCGTAATCAAAAAGCCTTGTAATTTCAGCGTTTATGGCGAGATCAGCGGTTGGTTTAACAGCCGTTTTTATGGTCAAACCGCTAAATTTCACGCGATCTATATTATTATAATAACTATCGCTCCAATTAATCGTATTTACCCAATTTATATAATCTTTAATCCGCGTATTCCAGAGCGCGACTCCAAAATCAAATTTATCAAATTCCGCTTCGCTTTCAATGCGCGTTTGATCAAAAATTTCGTATTTGAGATCGGGCGATCTAGTGCCGTAAGGATTTAATAATTGTGATAAATTCGGGGCGTTAATAGACCTCGACTCGCTGGTTGTGAATGAAAAATTATTAAAAATAAACTTCAAATTCGCGCGATAGCTATAATCGTTTATATCATCGCCGATCTCTTTGTTAAAGTTTGTGTTTCGCAACGAAAGATCAAACTTAACGCGATCAAAGCTAGCTGAAAAGATCGCGTAAATATCATCTTTAACATTTTCGCCTTTCATCGGCGAAAACGCGCTTTTAATTTCACCTTTTTCTACGCTTTCCTCCGCGCCGATTCTAGCCTCAAAATTATTATTAAAAAACATATCGGCGTAAAAAAACGGCTTAATAATATGGCTAATGTATTGATCGCCCGCGCTTTTATCTTTGCGATCTACTTTGCTCTCATTCGCGCCGATCGCGAAAATCGCGCTCTCTTTCGCGAAAAATTTCGCGTTAATTTCATAAGCTTCAATCCTAGATTTCCACTTTGAAAGATCATCATTCGGATCGGCGGAATTTGTAATGTAATTCCAGCCGTCGTAATTCTCAATTATATGCGCGTCTAAAAACTTTAATTCCGCGCTTGCGAAATCGCCGATCCTAGAGGCGAAAACGCCGCGAAAATTATAGGAATTTACAGCGTCTTTTTTGCTGGTTTTATCTAATTCGCCGGCGCTTTTCGCGATCGCGGTGTAGGAGTTTTGATCGCGCTTGGATGCGGCGATGTAGCCTTTGCCGCCTAAGTTGACGCGGAGGTTTTGCCAGCTTTCGCCGCGATCTGAAAACCCGAACGAAACGCCGTTTGGAGCGGCGCGATCTCCCGCGATAAAGAGCGCGCCGCTGCTGCCCGCGCCCAGTTCGCTTTGCGCGCCGCCGAACGCCGCGCCCACAAGATCGCCGCCGATCGCGAGGTAGTTTAATTGCGTTGCGTGGCGGTCCGCGCCGACGGCGTCCGCGATATTTATGCCCTCCCAAAAAACCGCGCTAAATCGTTGCGGCGCGCCCTCGATCGCGGGAATTTGCGTGGCGGCGGATCGCGAGATCGCGCTAAATTCCGTCGCGCGATCCGCTAAGTTCGCCGCGCTTTTGCGCGAAATTTCAATGTTGGGCGAGATTTTCGGGGCGATTTTGATCTCTTTGGGAATGAAAATCGGAGGTTTTGAGGCGTTAAAATCGGCGGAATTTGCGTTGTTAAGGGCGTCGTCGCCGAAAGCGGCGGGGGCGGGAAGGATCGCGGTTACAACTGTAATCGCCAGAGCCGCGATCAACGGCGGTTTTTCCTCCGCGCTCTCGCTTTCGCGATCGCCCGCGATCGTAAAAATTTCGCGCGAATCGGCGCGGGCAGAGTCGCGTAAATTTTTCAGTTGCGCGTTCAAAGCCGTGATCGCCGCGAGGCTAAAATATCGTTTCTTAAAGCCTTTTGCCTGTTTCATTTAAGCTCCTTTTTAGAAAGAGGGATAATAGCGAAACCCGCTTAAAGTTTTGCGGCTACAATTACGATTTTTATGCGCGCTCGTAGTTCAGTGGATAGAACGACGGATTCCGGTTCCGTAAGTCGGGGGTTCGAGTCCCTCCGAGCGCGTTTTTGTTTGACGAGTGTTGTGGTATAAAGTGGTATAAAGTAATGAACGCTACAAACCTTGTAAAGACCAGCGTTGCTGGGGTGTATAAGCGCAAATCAGCGGACGGAGAGACCACTTACTACATTAAATATCGTATAGGCAAAAGACAAGTTCTAGAGAGGGTTGGGACTTATTCATCAGGTATCAGGGAAGCATATTGTAGAGACTTAAGAAATGAAAAACTACATCTATTAAGACACGGTGAAATACCAACACAGAAAAAATCTCTGCTATTTAGCGATATTGTAAAACTGTATCTTGATAATGCCTCTACTAAGCGAAACACAAGAAACGACATATATAGAACTAAGCATTTATCTAAACTTCTTAAATCTTAACGTATCAATTGAAAATCGCTAAAACTTTCTAACTTATATTTTTGCAACTGCCTTTCCACATTAGCCTTTAATATATCCATATTCATTAGTTGCCTTACCTGCTGTTCCCAACCTTCTACTCCAAGATGTCTTATTACCCATACGCTATCGTCCCATTGCGATATTATTTTTTTTGCGTTTTCAAGTTCTTTTTCGGCTTCTGCTTCTTTACCGCACCAAAACAACGCAAGCGGTATATTTTGAAAATCATACGCTTGAAAATCAGAACAATGTGTTTTTATATAAGATACAAGTTCATCGCAACTAATCATATTTTTTTGAAGAAGAAAAACTTGCTGTTTTAAGCGTTCCGCTTAGTTGATTAAATTTTCTTTATGCTGAAAAAGACTTACGCTGTCGCTTGCCCCCTTGTTATTCAATAGATAAGTTACTGCTCCTAATGACATAGAAAGAGAATCGTCATTAATCATTAAATTATGAATGTGAAAAATAGGCTTATAGTAAGTGTTCGATGAGTATCTTTCGAGAAGAATACCACATAAAAAAGCGCCGTTTCTTCGTATCAAGCGCATCGGTTTCTACTCTCTAAATTCTGGGAAGCAAGATAACCAATCTTTTGTAATTTGTCTTTTGTCTTTCGCTTCTATTTTCTTATTCATTTTAACCTTTCTTTTTTTTCGTTTTTCATTGCGGCTTTATTTTACCATACGGGGAAAAACGTGGAAATAGCCATAACATAACGAATACATAAGGTCAATCGTTGCTTTTTTACTTCTTGTGGTGAAAAAATCTTTTATATTTCCGTCTAACTCCGAAATTACTTTCTCAATAAGCGGCGCGAGTTTCTTTTTGTTTTCAAGTTTTTTTCTATCGTCCTTTATTTCAACTAAAAGTTTCTTGAAAAACAGCAATTCATAATTTACATATTCCTGATATTTTTTCTCAAGAAAAGAAGTATCTGTAACTATTTTCATTCTGTTTATACTGCGGTCTAATTTTTCTATCCACTTGGTAACGCCTATTTGATAAAATCTAAATCCGTCTTCGGTTAAATCTCCAAGCGTGAGTTTTGATTCATCGTTTACAATGTCATTTTTCCCTAAAATTGTTCTGGCAGTTAATCCTTTTTTCTGCAAAAACATAACTCCTGTTTTGAACATATTATGGATATATTCGGTTTTCTGCTGTTTCAATTGCGTTATTTCTTCCTGTGTTTTTGGCAGAATATATTCGGTTTCTATATTTGTAAGCCAACCTATTTGTAGCAATATTCTTTCTTTTTCTTCGGTTTTCATTGTGATTAATCTTCCATATGAAATTCATCATCAAATGCTAGCTTAAAAATTTTCTCAAAAAAATCATTATCGTCGTTTGTTTCAAAAATTACATCGTCAAAACTATCTCTTGCTCGGCACGAATACAGTTGGTCTTTCAAAGATTGCGCAAACAAATACAAATCGGATTCGGCGTAAAAAAGATAATTAGAAAAATCGTCGTCTTCGCGCCAAATTTCATTTGCTTCCATAATGCCTTCGAGGTATCGGTCTGAATAACCCGCTATCAAATTAGTTTCGCTTCCATATAGAAAAACGCCATTTTCATTAAACCCGTTCGTTTTTAATAAAATAGACTTATAGACGGGACTCAATTCAATGTTAAAATTCTCCATTACGGCCTTATTTAATTTTTCAACTTCTTTGCTGGTCGCGGGCTTTTGAGGAGAATCGCCGTACTTTTCTCTCGCTTTTCTTAACCCTTCTAACAATATTTTCAAATTTTCATTCATAATGTTTATATTTTGATATGATTCCTGTTTTTTCATTTTGATTTTACTTTATGCTTAATCTTGAAAATCATCATTATCTAAATAATAATCTATTGCATTAATTAAAACATCAAAATCCTTAGTTGATAGTGTTGGATTGTGTTCAAGCTTATTATCTATAATATCTTGAAAAGTTCCAACATCTAAAAAAGAAGTTGCTTTATATTCTACCAAAGATTCGGGAACGCTTCCATATTCAGTTTCAATAATATCCTGATCTTTAGCTTCCTTACTTGATAAAATCCAAAACTCAGATTTGCTGTAATTAACTTTTTCGCGTCCCTCAATGTAAATGCGTCCAGGATATGAAAGATTCTTATAATCCTCTATAAGTTGTTGAATTGATTTGTAATGTTGCATAATCAGAGTTTCGAACCGCGCGCCGATTCGCGTATTACTTCATCGCTCACGAGGGTAGATAAAAGTTGCGCGATATCTTTCGGCCTCTCATCGCAGGCGGCGCGGAGGCGCTCCAAAAGCAAGTCGTATTTGAGTTTCGCCTCGTCCGCGCCGTCTCCCAAGCCAAGTTGCGCCTCTACGCGCTCGCGCAACTCTTTGAGGCGATCGGAATCGTCCTCCTCCTCGTCAAGTTCAAAGTCGATTTTCTTGACCTCTTCCTCTTCGTCTTGCGTGGGCAATTCCATCATCTTATCGGTGAAAGGCTTGATGATTTTTTTATAGAAAACCAACAACATCAGCGCCGCGAAGATGTATTTGAGCGCGGGCATTGCGGGCAAGAGATACTTCGCGACCCAGCTCAAATCCTCCGCTTTGGCGCGCCCCCTGCCAAACTCAAAGTTGCTCACCGAAACTTCGTCCTTGCGCTCTGGGTTGTAGCCGATCGCCTGTTTCACAAGGCTTGAGATCGCCTCTAGCTCCTGCGCCGCGAGCGGCACATATTCTTCTTCGGCGTTCGCCGCCGCGCCGTCCCCTTTGGGCTTCTTGTAGCGACCATCTACCGCGACCGCCGCCGTAATGCGGTTGATCGTGGCAAATTCGCCTTTGATCTCGCTTGTTTTGCTGGAAACTTCGTAATTAACGGTGTTTTCGCTCTTTTGCTCTTTTTCGAGTAGGCGATCGTCCTCCAAACCCTGCACGGGTCCGATATTGCTGACCGCGCCCGGCACGCCGCCGATCTCGCGCGGACGGCTTCCCTCGCGCTTATACTCCATACTTTGCTCGGAACGCGGCACATTGTTCGGGTCATAGACTACTTGGTGCGAGTTGCGCTGCGAAAAGTCAAACTCTATCGTTACCCGCGCTACGACTTTGTCCTGCCCGCCCAGAAATTGCCCGAGCATTTCGGTGATTTTTGTCTCGTAAAGGCGTTCGTGCTCGCGCTTGAATTTGAGCTGATCGCGCGCAACTTCGCCTGCGGTCGTCAGCGCGTCCTCTTCGCCGAGCGGCACCCCCTCCGCGTCCGTCAAACGCACATTCTCAATAGTTAGTTTCGGCACCGCGCTTGATATTAGGTTTTTAATGCCCAGAATTTGGTGGCGGTTAATGTGCATTCCGTCTTTAAAAGAGATCACCGCGCTCGCGGTTGGCGGTACTTGCCTGCTCACAAAAACCGTGTCTTTGGGGATCGCGATATGAACTTTCGCGGATTTGACGCTTTCGAGGCTCTCGATCGTGGCGGATAACTCGCCCTCCAAAGCCCTAAGAAACTTGACTTGCTGGTCAAAGTCGGTCGCGCCGAACTCCTGTTTATCAAAAATTTCAAACCCTGGTCGCCCGCTCTGCGGAATCCCTTGCGCGGCGAGATTTAACCGCACGCGATCCGCCTGATCTTTTAGGACGCTAATCGTCCCCTCCTCGGGAATTTTGAATTTAACGCCCTGCGTTTCAAGCTGTTGGACGATAACGCCAGCGTCTTTGGGCGAAAGGTCGCGAAATAACGCGCGGTAGCCGTCGTCGTAGTTGCGCGGGCTGGCATAGATGATGAGAAACGCTATCAGCGCCACGACCGCGATCATAGAGGCGATAATCACCGCTTTCTGCTTCTTGTTGAACTTGCGCGTCAGCAACGTGAGTTGTTTTAAGAGGGCGTTTAAATCCACTATCGCCTCGCTTCGTCAAATAGTTTCATAAACTTCGCGTTTTCGGCTTCAAGCCCTATCGTTACTCTAATCGCGTTTAATCCGTAACTTTTCAGATCGCGTACGATCATTCCATTTTTCAGCAGTTTTTGCGCGATCTCGCTCGCCTCGTTTTGCCTGTCAAAAAAGAACGTGATGAAATTCGTGTAACTTTCAATATATTTTATTTTGCGATCGCGCGCGAACTTTTCGTATTTCTCCATTTCGGCGAAATTATGGGTAATAGTTTTTTGCACAAATTCCTGATCGCCGATCGCTTCGATCGCGGCGGCTAAACTTAATGTTGTTATATTAAACGGCGCGCGCATTTTGTGCAATTCTTTAATGATCTTTTCATTTGCGATCCCGTAACCCACGCGCATACCTCCGAGCCCGTAAGCTTTTGAAAATGTGCCGGTGTAAATTACATTCGGAAATTTTTCAGTTACATCTCTTGGTTCAATATGTTTTTTCGCGTCTTTATACGCCGCGAACTCCATATACGCCGCGTCAATTACGACTAATGAATTTTGATTTACTTTTGGCAAAAATTTATATATTTCATCGCGATCCATCGCGTTTCCAAGCGGGTTTGCAGGGGTGCAAAGGTAAATTATTTTTGGATCTTTAGCAAGCAATTTTTCAAATTCGTTTAGATCGTGAATTTCGCTTTCCGCGCGCAGAGTTTCGCCGCCCGCTTGCGCGGTATAGATCGCATACATCGCGAAATCAATTTTGTTTTGCAGAACAATGTCGCCGCGCTCTAAGATCACGTGTGAAATAAATTCAAAAATTTGATCGCTTCCGCTGCCGATTATTATATTTTTGGAATTCATATTATATTTATTCGCGATCGCGGCTTTTAACGCGAAATAACTATCATCGGGATAGCGATGCGTTTGATTTACGATCGCCGCGAGTTTCGCGCGCACTTTTTCGCTTGCGCCAAAGGGATTTTCATTGCTTGCAAGCTTTACGACATCGCTCGCCGCCACGCCGTAATCGCGCGCGACCAGCTCAATAGGCTTGCCCGCCTCGTAACTGACGATTTTCTCCAACTCCGCTCTAAACATTCTCGCCCCGCGCCGCCAAGTTAAATCGCTATCCTATCATTTTCAAGTAAATTGCCCGCGTTTGGCTTGGGATCGCGGCGCGCGTGAAATAAAAGCGGTAAAATTGCGCGAAAAAGCGCGAAAGGAGGGCGAAATGGGCGAAAATTTACGAATTTGCGTAATCAAATTATCCGCGCTCGGCGATTGCTGCCTCTTTTTGCCCGCGTTTAACGCGATCCGCAGAACCTTTCTTGCCGCCGAAATCACTTGGGTTATCGCGCCGCTTGAATACAGATTATTAGAGGGTTTATCGGGGGTAAATTTTGTAATCTACGATAAAAAATCGGGGCTAAAAGGCGCGATCACGCTGCGCAAAACACTTAAAAATTACTTAAACGGCGCGAAATTTGACTACCTTTTAATGCCGCAAGAATCGCTTCGCGCTTCGGTTTTGTCGCTCTTTGTACCCGCGAAAATTCGCGTAGGTTACGACAAAGATCGCGCGAAAGACTTTCAGCGGTTTTTTTGCAACGCGCAAATCGCGACGCGCCGCGAGCCGCATTTGGTAGAAAACGCGCTGGATTTCGCGATCGCCCTCGCGAAATTAGAGGACAAACCGCTGAAAGAGCCGACTCAAATTGAGTGGAATTTGCCGATCCCGCAAGACGAGCGCGAAAACGCGGCAAAGTTTGCGGCGCAGATCGGGCGGTATTTTATCGTGAGCCCGATCGCGAACGCGGTGCGCTTTAACTGGCGAAATTGGACGGCGGAGGGCTACGCGCAAGCGATCGACTACGCGGCGGAAAAATACGGTTTAACGCCCGTTATAACAGGCGTGGGAAGCGAGAGAGAAAACGAGACGATCACGGAAATTTCCGCGATTCTTCAATCTAAAATAATTGATCTAAACGGCAAAACTTCGCTGAAATTTTTGCTCGCGTTAATTGAAAAAGCCGAGTTCGTAATCGCGCCCGATAGCGGTCCAGGACACTTCGCCGCCGCGCTTGGAACTCCCGCGATCGCTCTCTTAGCGTGCGCCGATCCGCGCCGCGCCGCGCCATTCCAAAAACCGTCGTATTGCGTGGATCGTTACGAGGAGGCTTTGCTTAAATTCGCGGGCAAAAAACTTAACGAAGTCAAATTCGGCGCTCGCGCGCGCGATCCCAAAGCAATGCGCGAAATCACGCCGACCGATGTAACGCAAATGATAGATCGCGCGATGTCGGACGTCATTTTTAAGCGAAACCATTGAGATCGTCATTAAAATCGCGCGAATTTCGAGGCAAATCCTCCAATGTTTGACGCGGCAAAAGCCGCGCGTTAGCTTTTGCCGCGATCTTCCAGAGACGATCCGCAATGCTAATCCACGCCCAACCGCTAATTCTAGGTTTGATCGAATGCGGCTTCGTGTAGCGGGCGATCTCTTTTTCGTAATTTTCCGTGAGCAAACGCCGCTCGCCGCGCTCTCCCGCCAGCAACATATCGCCGCGCAACGCACCGATATGATAGAAAGGTCTTACGCTTCGGGTTGTATTCCGTTAAACAATAAACTCACGCCGAAGACGTACAAAAATATGGAGGAATCGGAGTTTTTGAATACTAATTGCACCCTCGCGAAAATTCTTAAATTCGTCCTTGAAAAAGAATAAATTTCTTCGTTGTCGCGAATTAAGCCCATAATGGCGAGAGATTGTTATTAGAGCCGTCAAGAAATCCATATTTACATTGCGGCGGCGCAATATAGTATGCGATTATTACTTTCCACAGCTACTTTGACTTGATAAACCTAATAACGGACAAAGAAATTATACACCCGACCCTAGATCGCGCATTGCCGCGCCGATCTTTTCCGCGATCTCTTTCGTCCGCGCCGCGAAGAAAAAGTGATCGCCGCTCATTGCGAAAAATTCGCTCCCCGCGATCAAAGCATGCGCTCTTTCACCGCAATATAACGGCATTTGGTTGTCATTTTTACCCCAAAAAATTAAAGTCTTGCCGCGCCGCGCCGCGAAAATCTCCGAAAAGTCCTCGTCAACAACCTTTTTGAGCGTTTCATACATTACTTCGCTCATTCCTCTCGCGTCATTGGTGCGGATTTTTTCGTGAAATTCCCGCGCCGCCAACTTTTTGGCGATTTTGCCGAGCGGGCTTTTGGCGAGGCGGATTTTGGCGCGAACGGTGAAAGATTTGCGCTTGGGAATCCCAGCCGAGCTCATCAAAACTAAGATCGGCGGGTCTAAAAGAGTCGCGATTTTGCCGCCGAATGAGTGCCCCGCGATCACGATCGGCGTGAAATCTAATTCCGCCAAAGCCGCGCGGACGATCGCCGCGTAATTCGCGGTGTCCAAAACGCGGTTGTTTTTGCTTGCGCCAAAGCCCGGCAAATCCATATAAAGCGCGCGAAAATCGCCCAAAAACGGCGCGAAAGCGCGGCGCATTAACTCTTTATTCGCCCCCCAGCCGTGCAAAATCAGGATTTTTGGCAACGCGGCGTCGCCCTCTATAATGTATGAGATTTCGTAGTCGCCAAGCGGCGTCGTGAAGTTTCGTAAAGCCATTCGTAAGGATAGCCAAAAAGCGCTTCCGCCGCCTCAAAAAGAGTGGGTAAAATGCGCGTTATGATCAAAAAAGAGTCCGTTGAAGCGTTGAAAAATCGTGTGGATATTGTAGATGTGGTCGGCGGATATTTGGATTTGCGCCGATCGGGGGCGAACTATATGGCGCGTTGCCCGTTCCACGACGAGCGCACGGCGAGTTTTTCAGTAAATTCCAAAGGTTTTTACTATTGCTTTGGCTGCGGCGCGAAGGGCGATGTAATTGATTTCGTGCAAAATATGGAGAAAGTTTCATTCGGCGAGGCGGCGCAAAAGATCGCCGATATGTATAACTTCACGCTGGAATACGAGCGCGGCGCGGATTACAAAAAGCGCGATTACCGCCCTTTGGAAGCTCTGCGCAACTTTTACCGCGACAATCTTTCGCAAACCGTTGAGGCGAAAAAGTATCTGCTAGATCGCGGTCTGGGCGAGGCGATGATTGAGAAATTTGAGATCGGCTACGCGCCCGATAACGCGCCGCAATTAGAATTTCTCAGATCGCGCAAGATCGACTACGCGAACGCGATCGCCGCCGGGGTTTTGGTAGACGACGCCGAGCGCGGCAGATTCTACGCGCGATTTACGAAACGTATAATTTTCCCGATCTACGCCGCCACGGGCGCGATCGTGGGTTTCGGCGGGCGCACGATCAGCGATCACCCCGCGAAATACATTAACTCGCCGCAGAGCGAATTTTTCGACAAATCGCGCACTTTGTTCGCGCTGCCGCTGGCGCGCGAGGCGATTTTGCGCGCGAAATCGGCGATTGTTTGCGAGGGTTATATGGACGCGGTGATGCTTCACCAAGCAGGCTTTACGAACGCTATCGCCACGCTCGGCACCGCGCTCACAACCGATCATTTGCCGCTCTTAAAGCGCCTTGAAAACCCGCGCGTGATTTTGTCTTACGACAGCGACGCGGCGGGGCAGGAGGCGGCGTTTAAGGCGGCGAAACTTTTGGCGGCGAATAACTTTTCGGGCGGGGTCGCGCTTTTTTCAGGCGGCAAAGACCCAGCGGATTTGGTGCAATCGGGATCGGCGGAAGTTTTGGCGCGATCGTATGAAAATCCCGTGCCGTTTGCGAAATTCGCGCTGCAAAAGATAATTGATCGCGCGCCAAACCCCGACGCGGCGTTCGCGGAGTGCGGCGAGTTTTTGAACAATTTGAGCGATCTAGCCTACGAAAACGCGCGAATGTTCGCCGCGGCGATGTTAGGCATTGATTACCGCCGTTTCAAACGCCGCTACCGCCCGCTGGAAGCCGCGCCGTCATTGCTCTCAGGCAGGGGCGACATAAACGAGTTGCAGGTGATTAAAACCCTGCGGATTGATCCCGCGTTGCTCGCCGCGCTGGCGGATTATTTGGACGAGAGGATTTTTTGCTACCACCGCGATCTGTTTCGCGCGCTTTTCAGCGGCGACGAGCGCGATTTTTACCCGCTCGCGGCGGAGGAGCGCATCGGAGTTTTGAGCGCGGAGCAGACGCGCGAGGCTCTGCGCGCCCTATTGGTGATTTACTACGAAAAGGAATTATTGCGCTTTCGCGCTTTCGGCGATGCGGAGCGCATTAAATCCGCGCAACTAGTCCTAAACGAGCTAAAAACCCAAAAAAAACTCGCGCCTTTTAGAGAGATATGACAAGGCGGAAAGAAAATAAATATTTTTAATTTCTGCGATATACGATCGTGAGCCACTCGTTTTCGGTTTCGGCGAACAAAACAAGATCGCCGAAAGCTTCGTAAATACGCGCTTTGTAGCGCGGCATTATGCCAGAGAGGATCAAATAGCCGCCGCTATTTAGCGCGTTTTTTAGTTTTACCGCGATCGCCAAAATAATATCCGCGACTAAATTCGCGAAGATCGCGTCGTAATTTTCCGCGCGATCGGCGATAGAGCCGTGATAGATTGCTTTAATAGCCGCGCCAACCCCGTTTTTAGCCGAGTTTTCGCGCGCCGCTTCAACGGCTTTCAAATCCGTGTCGCACATAGTTGCGATCGCGCCCGCTTTCGCCGCCGCGATCCCTAAAATTCCGCTGCCGCAACCTAAATCCAGTACGTTTTTGCCGCGCAAAAACCCTTCGCGAGATAACGCGCCGATCGCTCGCAAACAATTCGCCGTAGTTTCGTGGTGTCCGCTGCCGAAGACTAATTCGGGATCAATTACAATTTCGGTTAAATCGTTCCGCGCAATGTGCCAAGCGGCGCGGATATAAAAGCCGCCGATTTCAAGCGGCTCAAAACTTTTCTGATAATTTTCTATCCAGCTTTCGTTGTCTTTAAGAGTCCAATTAAATTTCGCCTCTGGCGCGATCGTCAGGATCGCATCCTCAATCGCTAAATCTTTGCCGCCGAACGCAAATAAAAAGACGCCGCTCTCCTCTACGAAAGGCAGTTCGAAAATCGCGGCTATGTTATGCGCGTCTCTTTCGGCGATCGCGCTGATCGCTAATTCGTAGTAGGGCGCGTTCACGCGGCGGCGCCTAAAACCGCCTCCAATTTTTCTTTCAAAACATCGGGGGTAAAAGGCTTGACGATGTAGTTATTTACCCCCGCTTTCAAGGCGGTGATGACCTCGGTCTTGCCGCCCTCGGTGGTAACCATTATGATTGGCAAGTCGACATATTTCGCCTCGGCGCGCACTTTTTTCACAAGGTCTAGCCCGTTCATTTCGGGCATATTCCAGTCGGTTATAAGCACGCCGACGCCCGGGTTTTGCACCAGCGTCTCCCAAGCTTGCGCGCCGTTCTCCGCCTCCAACAGATCATTAAAGTTCAGGCGGTTTAGAGTGTTTTTGATGATGCGCCGCATTGTGGAACTATCATCTACAACCAATATTTTCAATGTCCGCTCCTTAAAACCGCATTTTTACCCGTAAGGATAGTCAAATAACGATTAACTTTATGCAAAAATCGGCAAATTTCGCTTTTGTTGACGTTATTTTGCCCCATTTTCCCCGTCAAACTTCACCCAATCCTTTTGCGAAAAGGGTTTTAAGTCGTCAAGTTTGCGCATTAAATACTCAAAATCGCGCGGCAAAAGCGCCTGTTCGCCATCGCTTAAAGCCTCGTGTGGTTTTGGATGCACCTCTAAAATCAAGCCGTCCGCGCCCGCCGCCATTCCCGCGTAAGCCACAGGATTTACATACGCGCGCGCGCCCGTAGAGTGCGAGCTATCCACGATCACGGGCAAGTGCGAAAGCTCTTGCAAGTAAGGAATCAGCGCGACGTCAAGGGAGTTTCGCATCGCCGTTTCATACGATCTCGTCCCGCGCAGACACAAAATCACATCTTTTAGCCCCTCGCTCATAATGTATTCCGCGCTCATCAAATGTTCTTTCGCGGTCGTGGCGATCCCGTTTTTCAAAATCACGGGTTTGTTCATTTTGCCGATGGCTTTCAGCAAGTTGAAATTTTGCGTGTTGCGCGCGCCGACTTGAATCACATCGGCGTATCTATAGACGAGATCGATTTGATCAACGCTCATCACCTCGGTTACGATCGGCAGACCAGTCTCTTTTTTCACGGTTTGCAGGATTTTTAACCCGTCTTCGCCGCTGCCTTGAAATGTGTATGGGCTCGTGCGCGGCTTGAACGCGCCGCCGCGCAGCATCTTAGCGCCGCTCGCTTTGACTGCTTTGGCGATCGCAAGGACGTATTCTTCGGTATCCACCGAGCAGGGTCCCGCGATCACGCAGGTGTGCCCGCCGCCGATTTTCACGCCCTCTACATCAATCACGGTGTCGGTCGGGTGAAATTTGCGACTCGCCATTTTGAAAGGATCGCTTACTTCGAGTACCTTTTCCACGCCCGCGAAACTTCCCCACGGCTTGCGCAAAATTTCCGCCTTGTCGCCGATGACGCCGATGACCGTCTGGATTTCGCCGCGATCTACGTGCGCTCTGGCGCCCCAACTCTCAATGTGCCTCGCAACCTCGTTAATCTGCTCGGCTGTAACGCCGTTTTTCATTACTATGATCATAGTCGCGTCCTCTTGCTTTAATAAAAAGTTTGCGATTTTAGCGAGTTTATAATTTATGCGGCGATCACCCTTGCGCGGCGCGGCGCTTTGCCGTTATTTAATCCTTCGATTTATCGTTATAAGATAATGTTTCGCGTTAGTAACGGCAAAATAAACCGCGCCGCCAATAAATGGTTCGCAGTAATTGTCAGAAATATGTTTTGACTGATAGAAATTCGTCTCTTGAATGGGCGATAGGGTTATTATATATATTTAAAATGCTCTCATAATCACGAATTTTGTATCTATCTTTTATTCTGATATACGGCTCGCAAGAAAGTTCTTTTTCGACCTTTTTAATATGTTCATTTTTACAAAGAATATAAAACGACAAATTAAATTCGATTAGTTGCAAACTCCTTTTTAACGCTGGCTCTAATGTTCCAATACTATCAACAACTTCTATTGCTCGTTTTGGATATTGAAATCCTTTTTCGTTAAACCATAAAACATCAATTCGTTTTGTAGTATTAATTATTTCTGGGTATGTAAATTGTGGAAGTACAGGAAGCGTTGAAATATCAGATAATGTCAAAGTTTTATATGTTGCCGTTGGGTCGGCTGTAAAAGTTTTTAATTTCAGAAAGTTTCCTATTTCAATGCAAATACCCTCCATATATGAGTGCATACGAACGGCGTCCTGTTTTATTCCCTCAATTTTTTCTTCTTGATAATCCAAAAGAGCAATCATTCCCTTGTCTAACCCAATTTGTTTGAAAAATTTATTGTTATAAATTTCTCTATACGCAACTCCTCTCAATCCCGACTCCCAAGTTTCCGCGCGTTTTGCGTAAGGATAATATTTCTCTATCTCATCATAAATGATTTTCCAAGTGGCAATACCTTTATGATCTTCAAGAACTTTTTTTATCGCTTCAACTTTTGTCATTTTCTAATCTCTATTTTTCTAAAATATTATACTCTTCAAATGAAATCATAAATCAACCTTGCGCACAAGGCTTTTCTTCGCCGTAGCGATTGTAGGCGGTTGAAAAGCGGCATTATTCGCCAAGCTGTTGCGATCGTAAGCGTTAATTTGCGCCATTTCAGAGCTCCACGACTTTGTCGGCGCACCATTTGGCGAGCGCGAGGTCGTGCGTGATCAGCAAAATTCCAACGCGATCCAAAAGCGAAACCAATAGACGCATTACCTCAAGTTGCGTTACATAATCAAGCGCGCTCGTAGGCTCGTCGGCGAGCAGCAGATCGGGGGTCATCAGCAAAGCGCGCAAAATTGAGAGCCGCTGCAGCTGCCCGCCTGAAAGCTCGTGCGGCTTGCGCTCCAAAAGAGCGAAATCAACGCCCAGCCGATCGCACAAAGCCTCCGCGCCGCCTAGCGATTTAACCTCCGCAACGTCCGCGATCTGCCGCGCGATCTTATATGTGGGGCTAAACGAAGTGTATGGGTCTTGAAAAATCCAGCCGATTTTGGCGGCGGTTACGCGTCCCGCGAAGCAACGATCGCGCAAATTTCCTGCGGCGATCTCCAAAAGCGTACTCTTGCCCGCGCCGCTCTCGCCCGTAACCGATACGATCTCGCCGCGCCGCACCGATATGGAAAAGTCGCGAAAGATTAGCCGATCTTTAGCGTAGCCAAATGATAAATTTTCAATTTGCAAAACCATTATTTGAGTGAGGCGACAAGCGCGTTCGCCGACTCTTTGAAATACTCGGCAATTTCGCTTACTTTAATTTCGTCAAGATCGGTGCAGCTTTTGAGCCTCCTAATCAAACTTTCGCTCTCTTTCGCGCGACTCTTCGCGATGTCGGGGTATTTCGACTCTTTCATAAGCGCGATCGATTGCTTGATTAACTCCAAAAGTTTTTTCGCCTCGGCTTCGTCCGAAATTTTGTAGTAAAACTCAAATGTTTTGTGCGCGATCGTGATACTGCCGTGCCTTTTGCCGCTTGGCGGCGGGGTTTTAGACGCGTTATTCGCCGCGGGAGTTTTCACGGCGGGTTTAATCGGCGCGATCGGGGGCAAAGAGTTCGTCCCCGCGCCGAAACGAGATTTCAGCTGCCATAAGATCGCCGCGAACGAGACGATCAAAATAAGCCCAACAACGGCTATCAGCGCGACTTGTAGCATATCGGATTGCATTTTTCCTCCGTTTCGCTAATTATCGCGTAATTTCTATTACAGTCGCGCGCGGGGCAAAAAATCAATATGAAAAATTCGCCGTGTGAGTGTTCTCGCGGTGCGGCGTGTGGCGCAAATTAGATAAATTTTTCTCATAAGCCTCGCGGCAAACTATGCAATATTTTGCGTGGGGTTTCACGCGCAGGCGCTCAATGCCGATTTTTTCGCCGCACATTTCGCAAATTCCGAATGCGCCGAGTTTGACTTTGGCGAGCGCGTGCTCAATTTCGCGCAACTCGCACAACTGCTGTTCGGCGATCAAAACCTCCGTTTGAGTATCCGCGCCGATTGACGCAAGATCGCCTTCGTCTATTGCCTCCGCCTCGCCGGCGCTCTCAACTTCGCGCGCCGCCTCCATTAAATTTCGCTCAATTTGCGCCTTGCGCTCCTGTAAAACCGCTACCAACTTCTCAAATTCTCGTGTTCTCAAATAAGCCTCCTTAAAAAAATATGAGTGCGGATATTAGCAAAATTTAGGTTTAAAAGAAAATTTTTGTGGGAGCGCGAAAGTTTTGTGATGCTTTGAAGATTTATTCAGAAAATAAGCGGATCGCGGTATTAAAATTAAGCTTTTTTGAAAGCTACTAGAATTTCATATAAAAATTTAAGTAAGTTTTATACGTTTTATTTTGCTAATTTGTTTGGCGATCAGCGCGTTGCGCGCGGCACTGACTACAAAGCAATTTCGCAGGTTACCAAGAGCAGATTTGCGGATTTACGCGCGAAAAAGGGTAAATATGTCTAACCCTACCCCAAAATTCACTTGTGAATTTTGGAGACCCCGACGCGCCAAAAACGGCTCTAAAAACGATTTTATCCCTTTAGCGCAGTCTAGGTATTCGCAAAATTACTTAAACGGAGTTAAACGGGGATTAAACGGCAATGCGAGCGGCTATCGCGCTAACGACACTCTACCTCTCCGCGATAAACGCGCATTGCATAGCGGTGCGCCTTATAAAGAAGATACAGCGCAAGGAGCGACGGCAACAATCCTAAGTCAGGAAATTCAACTATCATACGGAGTATTGTAATGGAACAAGAATTAAAAGTCAAGGTCAGCGTAGACGCCAATACGGGCGCGATAACCATAATAAATACTGCCTTGCAAAGGACGGAGCAGAGCGCAAATCAAGCGGCTAAAGGCGTCAAAAATCTAAAAGACTACTTAGACATTATGGCGCACTCTACGCAACTAGTCGTAAATACATATCAGATTTTCGCAAGAGTTATATCAGGCGCAATAGGAGCTTTTGACAAGATAGCGGGCGAGGGTATCCGCTACAACGCCGCGCTAGAGCAGACCCAGATCGCGCTAAAGGGCATTATCGCAAACTATACGCGCGGCGCGGACGCTACGGCTAAACTAGCAAACGCCCATAAAATAGCCTCGCAAGTTATGGGCAAGCTGTCAATAGAAGCCGCGAAAGCTGGGGTAAGCGCGAACGATATGGCGCAGGTATTTCAAAGCTTTTCAGGCGGCGCTCTCCGCGCGGGAATGAGCCTAGATCAAATTACCAAAGCTACAGGAGCGTTAACTACCAGCGCAAGGGTAATGGGAAAAGATGTCAATCAAGTAATTATGGGCATAGACGGTTTAGCAGACGGCGCGGTACTTGCTGGGTCAGAGTTCGGAAAAATGCTCAATATACTGGGACTGTCAAACGAAGTCCTTAAAAAAGCCGCGAGCGAGGGCAAACTCTATGAAGTAATTATGCAAAAGACCGCCATAGTTACCGCCGCCGCCGCAGACGGCAACAATTCTTTTAACGCGACTATGGCTACGCTTGACACGACGATCGCCGAGCTGCGGGGCGAAATGACAAAGCCGATGTTTGAGGCTATGAAAGCGGGGGCGGTGATCGCGCTTTAATGAAAATCCTCAAAGCCAAACAACTTCGCGCGCGAGCAAATTTCGCGATTTTTCGCGGGACGTTACGCGCGATATAAAATTTTATGAAAATAGGCGAGGGTGAAGCGAAATATAGAAATATAGGAGTATCGCCGATCTAAGCCCAAATCTCGTAGATCGCCCGCGACTAAGACCAAAGCTTTCCTAAATGGCTATAATTGCGCTTTTTTCAAAAGGTCTTTTTTGCCGTTATCCAGACTAAACCCCGAACAGAGCGCGGCGGCGAGAGCGCCGCTGGGTTACAATTTAATCATCGCCAGCGCTGGCACGGGCAAGACGAGCGCGATCGTAGGCCGCATCGCGCACCTCTTATCGCAGGGCGTTCGCGCGCGCGAAATCCTGCTACTCACTTTCACCAACAAAGCCGCAGGCGAAATGACGGCGCGCATTGCCGCCAGTTTCGGCAAAGAAGCCGCGCAGGAGATTATGTCGGGTACTTTCCACTCGGTCGCTTACAAATGGCTGAAATCTTTAAACAAAAACATCGTTTTGAAGCAGCCCGCCGAGTTAAAAACGCTTTTTAAGAGCGTTTACGACAAGCAAATGGCGGCGGAGTTTAACCGCGCCGGTTTGCGCGAAAATCTGCTCTCCGCACCCGCGCTTTATGATTATCAAAATCTCTTTGAAAACTCCGCGCAAGATGATTTCGGTGAATTTCTCGCCGCGAAAAATCCCGCGCACAAAGCGAACGCGCCGCTTTACGAGGCGGTTTGCGGCGAGTTTCGCGATCTAAAAACAGAGCTTGGTTTCGTAGGTTTCAACGATCTTCTGATCGCGATCCGCGAGGCTCTAAGCGATCCTGCGAATGCCGCCGAGCGCGCTCGTTATCTCGAGGTTTTGGTAGATGAATATCAGGATACGAACCCGCTCCAAAACAGCGTTCTTGAAACGATCGCGCCGCGGAGCTTATTCGCGGTCGGCGACTACGATCAGAGCATTTACGCCTTTAACGGCGCGGAGATCGGCATTATCGCGAGTTTTGAGCGACGTTACGCGGGGGCGAAAGTCTGGACGCTGACGAAAAATTACCGATCCACCGCGCTGATTTTGAGCCTCGCGAATCGCGTCATAGCGCATAACGAGCGGATTTATCCAAAAAATTTGGAGGTTGTGAAAAGCCACTCGCCGCGCGAGCCGCAACTCTTAATTTTCGGCGATCTTTACGAGCAATACCGCGTGATCGCGGCGCGGATTGGCGAATCGCGGTTTGAGCGCGATCAGACGGCGGTTTTATTCCGCAACAATTCCAGCGCGGACGGCATCGAGGCGATGCTGCGCGAACTTGCGATCCCGTGCAAACGGCGCGGCGGCAACAGTTTTTTTGAGTCGCGCGAGATCAAGGCGTTGCTTGATATTTTAATTTTGCTTATAAATCCACACGATATTTTGGCTTTTATACATATTTTAGAATACGCGAAAGGGATCGGCGCGGGGAGCGCGAAAGATATTTTTGACGCGTGCGCGAGGTTAGGCGGCGGAAATATGTTGCGCGGGTTTTTGAGCCCAGATCCTAACGCGGTGGCTTTCGAAAAAAACAAAGTTAATTTATTCGGCGATCTCGCGGCAAAAAAAACATTTAACAATTTGCCTAAAAATTTTGAAAATCACCCTATATTATCACACCAAAACATCACCGAAAACGGCGCGAAATTTTTGAGCGATTTTCACTCGCTTTTGAGCGTGTTAATTAGCGAAGAAAATCCGCAAAAATCGCTTAATATAATTTTGCGATCAGAGATTTTTAATCTGATCGCGGAAACTCTCGCGAAACAACGCGCGATCGACAAAAACAAGACGCTTGATCAAAATAAATTTGAAGAAGCGAAAGAGCGTATATTTGTGAAAGCTGAAACATTAAAACAGCTTGCCGCGCACTACGCCTCGCGCGAAAGATTCATAAACGCGATGGCTTTAGGCGGCGGCGAGATGAGCGAGGGATCGGGGGTAAATTTATTATCGGTTCACGCGGCGAAGGGTTTGGAGTTTGACGAAGTATTTGTAATTGATCTTATGGACGGCAGATTTCCTAATAGAAAACTAATGAATCAAGGCGGCGCGATCGAAGAGGAGCGCAGATTGTTTTATGTAGCGGTTACAAGGGCGCGAGAGAGTTTATATTTGAGTTTCGCGCAAAACGACGCATACAAAAATATAAATTACGCGCCGAGTCTATTTCTATACGAAGCTGGTCTTTTGGAGAAAAAATTAGCAAAAAACCCCGCCGTTTAGCGTAAAATTTAAAGTCGTTATAGTCGTTTCTATATCAAGAATCCAAATTCGGTTGCGGCGATTGGGAGCGAAGCCGCAATTTGCGTCGCGCGAAAATTGCGCGACAAACGAAAGTAAAAAAGCGCGTTTTCGCGCGAAAAAGAATATATTTATTAGCGTTTTTAGTTTAACCGAAATATTCGCTTGATTTCGCTAAAAGTTTCTCGTAGATCGCGCAAAAATCCGATCCGAAAACGCGCGATTTAGCGATCGTGGTAATAAAGTTCGTATCGCCGAAAAATCGCGGAATTAAATGCAAATGAATATGATCGCTAATCCCTGCGCCCGCCACAGCGCCTAAATTCATACCGATATTAACGCCTTGAGCGCGAAATTCTTCTTTCAATAATTTCACGCCTTTTTGCGCTAAATTAGCAATATGTTGCCACTCATTTGGCGGCAAATCCTCCAAAGCCTCTAAATGCCTATGCGGAACGACCATAAAATGCCCTGGGTTATACGGGTAAAGATTCATTACTATAAAGCAAATTTCATCTCGAAAAAGCACCTTATTCTCGCGGTCTTTTTCTGGCGTTTGCGAAATATCGCAAAATACGCACTTTGATTTATCTTTATTAGTGTGATATTCGCTGCGCCAAGGCGCGTAAAAATATTGCATTTAAACGCCCAAAAGCCCCGCGCCGTTTAACAGACGCGAGCGATCTTCCGCATAAACGCGCTTTCCTCTGATCACATCGTATTTCCAGATCGGCGCGCTTTGCTTGAAATCCTCTACAAATTCGTCCAAAAATTCAAGCGCGGCGCGCCGTTTTGGCGACGCGATCGCCGCGACATACGAGCAACAAGCGATCGGCACGTCGCCCTCGGAATGCGCCATAAAGAGCCGCGCCTCTTTCGCCGCCACCCTGTTTTGCCAGCCTATAAACCAGCGATCAAGAAGCGGGCGGTAGATGTCGAACGAGAGCGCGGAAATGCCGCCCTCATCGCGCACAATACCGATAAAGCTAGCGAACGCGCCCGTGTGATTGTCCGTTGCCTCGCCATACCAGCGCGCCAAAACCGCTTCGGGCTTAATCGCGCCCTTGAAAATTTCTACAAAATCCGCCATTTTGAGCCTTAAACCTTTGGCGTTATTTTACTTTTTTTTGATTTCGCGCCGATCGCGGGAAATTGAGATCGCAAACGGCTACGTGAAGAATTTTCGGTTTCGTCAAACGCCCAAAGCGTTTTGGCTTCGCGCCCGTCAAAGACATCATCATTATTTTTATTTCCATATTATTTCTTCGATCCCGCTCATATTTTTAATTTCTTCATTAGTGAAATGTTTTATTTTTTTTAGCGAATAATCTTTATGCGGATATGGTTCTTTCGTTTCAAAAAATATCATACTACAATCTGTTTCAACGGCGATCACTCCTACAATTCCGTCGTATAATTTCATTAAATCATTCAACAAATATTTTAATTTTTTCATCTTGTTTTTATTAACATTTTCTTCTAAAAAACAAAAATCTATTTCCAATATTTCATCGGACAACCGCTCAATATAAATCTTTGAACGTTGTTTCCCGCATATATTTATAAAAACATTCAATTCAATTTTCGCTACAGCCTTGTCAAAGAATGATTTTATTTGATTTTCCAAACTGTTGCCGTCATATATTTCTATTTTATAATTCAACGAACCGAATTTATCTATAAGACTAATCAATCCTATTTCATTATCGCATTGATTTAGCAACAAAAAACTTACCTCGTAATAAGGTCCGCCGAGAAGCCAATTTATACTTCTATTCGAGGAAAGTTGTAATTTCGTCGCCTCCGCGTTCATTTTCAAACTTTCTTTTTCTTCGTTTTTCATTGCGGTTTTACTTCACAGACCATAGATTTTTTATATTTTGTATATTTTCTATTTCTTCATTAATTTCCCATTCGCGAGCGACGAATAATTGTTTGAGATTTTCATAAAATGACTCTGCCGCGTTAAGGATACCAAAAACAAATTCGGCTAAATCTATATTCATTCTTTTGTCGTGAAATAGAACTATCAAACGGTTATGACGCTTTTTTTCAATGCTAATCGCAAACGGACAGTCCGGAAATTGGAATGCAACCGTATCTTTTTGTTTCAAGTCTTTAATAGCAATGACAAAATAACCCCAAAGTTGTTCTATCAAATCCCAATCTTTTAATTCAAGATATTCTTGCCCATTATAGTTTACTACAATTGAGCCTTCTAAATAATCATAATCTAAATTCTTTGCGTTAAGCAGTTTATAGTCTTTAACATTGACAAATAAATCTTTATCTATATTATCAATATCGGCAATCTTTATTTTTTTGTCTTTTATTATGTAACTTTCAATATTTATCATTTTTCGTCGCCTCCGCGTTCATTTTCAAACTTTCTTTATTTTTCGTTTTTCATTGCGGTTTTATTTTACTCTTTTTTCTTTTCAAATTTCTATTAACTTGTCTCTGAAAATAAAACCTCAAAATAGGCGACAGCTTTTCAATTTCACAATCTCTTTTCTAAAATATGCAAAGACTCTTTTGTTTTGTCGGCTTTATGGTTTCTATTTTCCGTTTTATCGGCTTTGAAACGCTGATAATCAATTTCCGCTAAATCATATTTACCATACTTTTGCATTATTTTTTTCAGATTTTCAACCGACATCAAACCTTCGTTATTATACGAAAGAAAAATATATTGAAAATGCGCGTTTTTTATCAGGTTATCAAACTCTATGAGAACTTTCGTAGAACTGCAATAATTTGACTTTGCGTATTCTCGCATTCCTGTTTTTCCTTTTGGGACGAAATTGTCGTATTTTGCTATTGTATTGAGTAAGTGATAGTTTGCGCCATACTGACGAGCATTATAAGGCGGGTCTAAATAAAGAATATCGCCCACAATTTGTGAAATCAAAATATTACTATCGGCGTTAAAAACTTCATGGTTACGGTCATTAAGATCATAAATTGCGGATTGCAAAATCAATTCTTTTTCAGCGGATTTTTTCAAATGTTTGAGGTATGCGCCATAAACCGAAGCCGTATTCGCGACTTTGTCCGCGCACTCCAAAAGGCTTGCGAGAAGAAAAAAATAAAGGTTTGACGAAATTTTATTTTCGTTTTTCCATTCTTCAATCTTTTGTCTTATCGTATCAATTTTCTTACCATTGTAGTCGGAGAAATATTGTCTTTTGCCATTCCCGCCAACGCAATAATTTTTGTAAATAAATCCGTTTTCAGCCAGCGGAAGATTGTTTAATTCATCAATAAAATCTTGTTTGTTTGGAATTTCCGTATGATTTTCAATGTAGTTTTTGTTCAAAACATAACTATAATATTCACAATCATTGGCGATTATCTTTTTTGCCTCAGTCTTAAAATTTCGCCCTACAATACCTGTTCCCGCAAAAATATCGCAGAAAATTTTGTCCGATAAATCCTCGCCAACCACTGCATAAACGGTCGATTTTATGAAGTTTGACAATTTGTGTTTTGAGCCGATGTAATTCATAAATTATCTTCCGGATATAATTTTTTAAGAATATTGTCGCAAATTTCTTTGCTAATTTTTCGCGCGCTTGATTTTCTATATTCGACGGGATCGTATTGATAGCAACCCACACAACCTAGTTCTTGTGTGTAATTTTCATTTCCGTCATAAAAATCATACGGATTTCCTTTGATATTTTTCGCATTCCAACGTTTGCCGGTTTCCTTACAATGCTTGCAAATTTGTCGTTTTACATCATTTGCGGCTTTGCAAAGCGGCTGAAAGTTTTCAATCTTTTGAGTGCTTTTCTTTGACACGCTCAAATCGGTTTTTCTTCCGTCTTTATGGTCTATTTCTATTTTTACATTTGCGGAATTGCCATTAACGCCAAGCATCACACAATTTTGGCTTTTTAATGCGTCTTTAATATCTTTTCTAATATTCTGATTAAAAGAAATTTTCGTATTGAAGCCATTCAATCTCACTCTATCGTTGCGATTGCCTTTGGAAATGCTTTTGTCAAATTCTATGTTGTACTTTTTTGCAAGTTGTCCGTCTCGCCTTGCCCAATCCGCGCCGTTTCCAAACACAAGCGAGGCGTATTTACCTGTAAATTCAGATACATTAACCCAACGGCTTACGCCATTTTCGTCTGGTTTTGCTAATTCTATAAATAATTGATTTTTTGTCATCTTTCTTCTTTCTTAAAAACCAAAATATATTCGTGTTTGAAGATAAAATAATCACTTTTCAACGCCCGATATTGCCAAATGTTTTTTTGTCGCAACTTACCTCTGTTTCCCTCTATATTTTTAATGATAATGCCTTTTAATTTTACATTAAAATTGCGTTTGACCGCATCCAACACATAAAAAGCCAACGGCACAACCTCGCTTTTTTTATAAACATCAGCAATTACAACGCCCAAATATTTTTTATTTTCCAAATACGGAAACGCATTTTTAACAACTTGCGCAAATTGTTTTACAAAGGTCGTCAAATCGGCAATTTGCGACAAATCTTCCGCTTTTTCGGTAAACTTTACAATGTCCATATAGGGCGGGTGCGCTAAAATTAACTGCGCTTTTTCCACGTCTAATTCGGATAAAGAGTTTTCGATTTTTTCTTTGAAAAGCGTTTCGTTTGCAACATCGCACTCGTTTATTTTGAATTTGATATTTTGCGTATCGGTCATTTTTGACTTCACATAATCGATGATTTCGGTATTTATGTCAAAACCTATGAAATTTCTGTTCAAATTTTCGCATTCGTAAAGTGTCGTGCCGCTACCCATAAACAAATCCAAAATCGTATCATTTTCCTTTGTGTATCTGCGAATTAGTTGATTGGGAATTTGCGGAATAAAATTGCCATGATAAACATTCGCGTGTTTACCGCTCTTGTCTCGCTCGTCAATCAACCAAAGACTATCTACATTTATATTTTCTCTTTCATTCGTCATTTTGCGATTCCAAAACGCAAAGATGCAAAAATTTTTCCGAATTGTATTTTCAATCTTTCTTTTTCTGAATTTTTCATTTTGTCTCCTTTCCGTCCTCGCGAGGATTTCGCCCCGCGAGAAGTAAAACGCGGATTATCTCTTGCTGAATTGCGGACTGCGGCGCGCTTTGTGTTTGCCGTATTTTTTGCGCTCAACCACGCGCGAATCGCGGGTGAGCAAGCCGTGCGGCTTTAAGATCGCGCGGAAGTTGCCCTCAAAAAGCGAGAGCGCCTTGCTGATGCCGTGTCTCAAAGCGTCCGCCTGCGCGGAGTAGCCGCCGCCGATCGTAGACGCCATAATATCTACGGTTTGCTCTTGTTTCGTGAGGCGCAAAGGCTGCAAAACGCGCATTTTGATCGCCTCGTGCCCGCCGAGCCAGCTATCTAGGCTCAGCCCGTTAATGAGCATTTTGCCGTTGCCGGGCGCTAGATAGACTTTCGCGATCGCGGTTTTGCGCTTGCCTGTGGCGTAAATTTTGGATTTTAACGCTTGTTTCTTTGCCATTATTTAACCTTTATCTGCGCGGTGTGCGGGTGCTCTGCGCCCACATAGACGCGCAATTTTTTGAGTTGCTCGCGCCCCAAATGCGTTTTGGGCAACATTCCGCGCGCGGCGAGCTTGAATAGTTTTTCGGGGTTTTTCGCCAGCAAGTCGCCCGTGCGCTCGCTTTTGACATGACCCGTCCAACCCGTGTGGCGGTGATATTCTTTGTCAAGCTTGTGCTCTTTCGAGAGGCTCACTTGCGAGGCGTTAATAACCACCACGAAGTCGCCGCAATCAATGTGCGGCGTGAAAGAGGGCTTGTGTTTGCCGCGAAGTTTCACCGCGATCTCGCCGATAAGCCGCCCAAAAGGCTGGTCCTTGGCGTCTATAAGCAACCACTCGCGCTCGGCGGTAGCGGCGTTTAGGCTCTTTGTAATCTTCACTATTTCTCCTTTTTATCGCGTTTATTTCATAAACGCTTCGGCGCGATCGCGCATTATCGCGAGCGGTTTTGCCGCCGCTTTTTGCCGTAGGCAAAAATTAAGCGCGGATTGTAGCGGAAGAGAGCTTAAACAAAACTTGATTTAAGGTTAAGTTAAATTACGAGCGTATTCGCGGGCGTATTGGGCGCCAGTAATCAGCGTCAAAAATACCGCGAGCCAAAGCAAAATTGAGCCTACATACGGCAACCAATCAACTATCAACGCTATGCAAGCTGCGATCTGCGCCCCCGTTTTCCATTTGGCAAGTTGCGTAGCGGCGACATCGCGCCCCTCGCCCGCTACGACCACGCGCAGCCCAGTAATGAAAAATTCGCGCCCTAAAATTATAAAAATCGCCCACGCGTTCGCGCGATCTATCGCCAAAAGCCCCAAAAACGCGGCGAGCATTAAAAGTTTGTCGGCGAGCGGGTCTAAAATCGCGCCGAGTTTCGTGGATTGGTTAAATTGCCTAGCGATCGCGCCGTCAAAAAAGTCGGTAATCGCCGCAAAGACAAACAAAAGCCCCGCGAAATAATCAAGCCAAGTTTCGTGAATCCCAGCGATCGGGCGTGAAACAAGCAAGAAAAAAATTATCGGCGCGGCGGCAATGCGCGCCCACGCCAAAATATTTGGCAAATTTAAGCTATTCAAATCAAGCCTCAAAATACAGTTGATATTCGCGGATTATATCAAGAACCTAATTTGACGCAACGCACATTTTTCGGAATACAAATTGCTTGAAATCTAAAATTTTGCGGAAGGAGCCGCGACACTATGGGCTTTCTTAAAATAAATACCAGCATAGCGGCGATGAACGCGCTGACAAATTCGCACATTACCGATCGCGAGCTAGACAAATCGGTCGGTCGGCTTTCTTCAGGTCTTCGTATCAACAAAGCCGCAGACGACTCGTCGGGTATGGCGATCGCCGATAGTTTGCGCAGTCAAGCGGGTTCGTTAGGGCAGGCGTATCGCAACGCGAATGACGCGATCGGCATTATTCAGATCGCGGATAAAGCTATGGACGAACAAATTAAAATTTGCGATATTATTAAAACCAAAGCGATCCAAGCCGCGCAAGACGGACAAAACACCGAATCGCGCACGGCGATCCAGCGCGACATTAACCGCCTCGTGGAACAATTAAATAATATCGCGGTGCAGACGAGTTTTAACGGAATGAAGCTTTTGGCGGGAAATTTTGTGAATAAAGAGTTTCAGATCGGCGCGTATTCCAACGAAACCGTTAAAGCCTCGATCGGATCGACTTTAGCGAGCAAGATCGGTGGCGTGCGCCTCGAAACTACCGCTACGATCACGGCGGCTGGAGAAACAATACTGACATTTAAGAGCAATGTCGGCGCCGCGCCTACGCAGCTTGAAAGCGTCAAAATCAGTTACAGCGCGGGAACGGGGCTGGGCGCGCTGGCGGAATCAATTAACAAATACAGCGATATTATCGGCGCGCGCGCGACATATCAAGTTGTTTCCACAGGCGAACACACGATCGCGAAAGGCACGGTAAAAGAGCTCTATATTAACGGCGTAATGGTCGGCGACATTCACGGTATGGACGACAACGATCGCAACGGCAATCTTGTGAACGCGATCAACACTCTTACGATGCTTCACGGCGTATACGCGAGCATAGATGTGCAAGGGCGGCTGACTTTAACGGCTAGAGACGGGCGCGGAATCTATGTAACGGCGGAAGCGGGCGGAGAGTTGTTGGGACTCGGCGCGATCAGCGCTTCGGCGCACGAAAACTACGGACGTTTGACGCTAGTCCACGCAAACGCGCAAGATATTAACTACACCGCGACCGGACCTATGGAATACGCGATCAACTCATACGGCTATCAATCATTTACAAATATGCAAGATGTGATCGGCAACTTCACAGCGGAGCAAGGTTTGGCGGGCGGCGCGTACGCGAACGCCGTGCAATCTGGTATGGCGGGCAAGTATTTAGGCGTAGGCGTTACGACGAGACAAGGCGCGATGATGGTGATGGATATCGCCGACTCCGCGTTGCGGCTTCTTGATGAAATCCGCGCGGATTTGGGCGCGGTGCAGAACCAAATTTCAGTAACGATGACCAATGTCGCCAACGCGCAGGTGAATGTGCAATCCGCCGAGAGCACGATCCGCGATCTGGATTTCGGCGAAGAGAGCGCGACATTCAGCAAGGAATCAATTTTAGCGCAGAGCGGATCGTTCGCGTTGAGCCAAGCGAACCAAATTCAGCAACACGTTTTGAGACTGTTGCAATAGTCGCGCCGACTTTCGCGCTGTCGCTATTGATATGTAGAAGAAAAAAACGACAAGTTCTAGAAGAAAACTTTCGGGTTTCTCGCGGAATTTCTCACGAAACAGGGCGAAAACGCGCGGCGCGAGGCAAGCCGCTTTTGATTATTTTGAGCGATCTTAACGACTTTAAGCGCATTAACGACTTATTCTAGCGCGCGTTAGGCGATCGCGCCTTGCTGAAATTCGCGCAAATTATTGAGAGCTTTTGCGCAAAGGCGGCATCGCGGCGCGTTTCGGAGGCGAGGGATTCGCGGCGCTTTTGCCAAACGCGCGTAGAAAGCGATCAGCGCGGATCGCCGCTGGAATCTCCAAAGCGATCTAGCGACTCGCAACATCAAGCGATCTGTTGCGACTCGCAACCTAATTAAAGGGCGAAAGGGTATTCGCAACTTTTAGCTTCGGCGCGGCGCGACTGGAGGAAAACCCCGAAGTCTCTACTATAGAACGGCGATCGCGCCTCGCCGACGCGCCCTTTTGCCGCGCTAAAGCGGACGGCAAAAATCGCGCGATTGGCGGCTAACTACTTTTTGCTAAAATAACGCGAAAATCTTTTTGAAAGGATTTTCAATGGCGTTAAATATCCGCAGTAAGGCTTTCACCTTCGACGATCTGCTCCTCGTCCCGCGAATGTCGCAAGTTTTACCCAAAGAAGTGAGCTTAGTTACCAAATTTTCCCGCAATGTGCCGTTAAACATTCCGATCGTATCGGCGGCTATGGACACCGTTACGGAGTATCGCGCGGCGATCGCGATGGCGCGTTTAGGCGGACTGGGCATTATCCACAAAAATATGGACGAGAACAGCCAAGCGGCGCAAATTCGCAAGGTGAAAAAGAGCGAGAGCGGCATCATAATTGACCCCGTTTATATCACGGCGGAGGAGACATTAGGCGACGCCGAAAATATTATGCGCGAAAATCGCATTAGCGGCGTGCCTGTGATAGACGATCACAACAAACTCGTGGGCATTTTGACAAACCGCGATATGCGATTTGAGATTGATATGGCGAAAACGGTCGGCGAAGTTATGACGAGAATGCCGTTGATGACGGGTAAAGTCGGCACAACTTTGGACGAAGCCGCCGTGATAATGCACAAAAACAAGATTGAAAAACTCCCGATCGTAGATGACGGCGGTTATTTGAAAGGTCTCATCACGATCAAAGACATCAAAAAACGCAAGGAATATCCAAACTCCAACAAAGACGAATTCGGCAGGTTGCGCGTGGGCGCGGCGATCGGCGTGAATCAATTTGATCGCGCGGAAGCTCTTGTGAAAGCGGGCGCGGACGTGCTGGTGTTGGATTCGGCGCACGGACACAGCGCGGGGATTATCAACACTTTGAAAACTTTGAAAGAAAAGTTCGCCGTTGATGTCGTGGCGGGGAATATCGCGACCGCGGAGGCGGCGGAGGCTCTCATTAACGCGGGCGCGGACGGCGTGAAAGTCGGGATCGGACCCGGCAGTATTTGCACCACGCGGATCGTAGCGGGCGTGGGAATGCCGCAAATGAGCGCGATTGACGAATGTTATTTAGTGGCGCAAAAGTTTAGCGCGCCGATCGTGGCGGACGGCGGTATCAAATACAGCGGGGACGCGGCGAAAGCTTTGGCGGCGGGCGCGTCGTGCGTGATGATAGGATCGCTGCTGGCTGGCACAGAAGAATCGCCGGGCGAAACGATAATGTTTCAAGGTCGCCAATATAAAAATTATCGCGGAATGGGCAGTATCGGCGCGATGCAAAAGGGTAGCACCGATCGCTACTTTCAAGAGGGGACGGCGAGCGAAAAACTCGTGCCCGAGGGCATTGAGGGGCGCGTGCCGTTTCGCGGCAAAGTCGCCGATGTGATACATCAGCTAACAGGCGGCTTGCGCAGTTCAATGGGTTATTTAGGCAGCAAGACGATCGCCGATCTGCAAGCAAACGCGCAATTTGTGGAGATTACCGCCGCGGGGCTTAGAGAATCGCACGTTCACGACGTGGATATTACAAAAGAAGCGCCGAATTATCATCTTTAATTTCTCGCGGTATTTCTTAGGTATGGGTTCAATGCGCAAGATTTCGGTACGATACGCTACAGACAAAACAGTTAAGGAGGAGACAATGGCTGAATTAAAAGGCTCAAAAACAGAGCGGAACTTAAAGGCGGCTTTTGCCGGCGAATCCCAAGCGTACACCAAGTACCAGTATTACGCCTCAAAAGCGGAGAAAGACGGTTATGTTCAGATCGGCGCGATTTTCAGGGAAACCGCGCTTAACGAGAAAGAACACGCGAAAATCTGGTTTAAGCTGTTGCACGGCGACGAAGTACCCGCCACCACCGCGAACTTAAAAGACGCCGCGGACGGCGAAAATTATGAGTGGACGGATATGTACGCCGAATTTGCCAAAACCGCGAAAGAAGAGGGCTTTAACAAAATCGCCGCTCTCTTTGAAATGGTGGGCAAAATCGAAAAAGAACACGAGGAACGTTACCGCAAACTCCTCTCCAATATTGAAAAGTCCGTTGTTTTCTCGCGAGACGGCGACCAAATTTGGCAATGCGGCAACTGCGGGCATATTGTGATCGGCAAGAACGCGCCGGAATCCTGCCCAGCTTGCAAACACCCAAAAGCGTATTTCCAGATTCGCGCGGAAAACTATTAAATTTCTTCCAAATCAGGCGATCGCGAAAGCGCGAAAGCGGCGTAAAATTGGCGGGTAAAAGCTCACCTTTTTTGCGCGGCAAGAAAACACCTTGGCAAAATAAAACGGAGGAATATATATGCGTAAATTATTGATATTTGCTCTGTGTTTAATCTCGGCAATTAATTTTATTGGGTGCTCGCAACCTAAAAATAATAGTTTCAAAGACAATTTGCAAAGCGCCGCGGAATCAACAAAGTGGGTTGAAATTTATAAAATTACGCTAAAAAGTTACTTAGAACTTGACGCAGCGTTAAACGAAAATATAGATTTTATCGCCATAGATTTATCTTTTTTAGACTACATCAGCGATGAAGATAAAAAGGCGATTTTTATGTGGTTTGAAAGCCGATACGCGCCTGTTATAGATACCAATATGGACGGACTCAAAGCGAAAGGTTTGTTTGACGAAAAAGCAATGATTATCCCTAACGGCGTTTTGCTGTCAATCACCAAAGTAAGCGCGTCTAATAAAGAAATAATTATAGAAGGTATGAAATACCGCGGGGGATTAGGCGCAAACGGGTTTGAAACAAAATGGCGGTTAAAAAATGATTCTTGGGAGTTTATAGAAACAATTATGATTTGGATTTCATAATGATTTATTTGCAAACCGATAGACTAATTATTCGAGACAATAGAGAAGACGATCTGCAAGGTTTGTATGAACTTACTATTGATGAAGAGAATATGCGGTTTATGAAAAGTACAAAGATTAATTCATATGAAGAGGCGATAGAGCATTTGAAAGCGTCAATTGATGAATCAAAGAAGATTGATAGAAAGAAATATTACTTCGCCATAATTAACAAGAAAACAAATGAATACATAGGAGCGATAGGATATGATGTATTGGATAATCGAAATAATGAACGGATTGTGGAATTAGGATACTTCATTAAAAAGGAATATTGGGGGAATGGATTTGTTGTTGAAGCGGGAAAAAAAGTAATTAACTATGCTTTTTATGAAGATAATGTCATTAAAATTGAGGCAAGCTGCTTGAAAGAAAATAATAATTCAGAAAAAGTAATGATAAAGCTTGGTATGAAAAAAGAAGGAGAATTAAGAAAACATCAATATCATGAAGGAAAATGGAAAGATAGATTATTATATGG
>JAITUT010000058.1 GCA_031286325.1 Helicobacteraceae bacterium | reverse complement strand
TCGTCTGATCCGCGATCTCGCCGATCGTGTCTACGATAGAGTTAACCTCTTTGCTCTCTTTGCCTAGTTGGAAAATTGAAGATGAAGCGGATCGCACGGTATCGGCGATGTTCTTCATCGCCGCGCTCGCCGCGCCGATTACTTTCTCTCCTCTTGAAGCGATATGATCTGATTCTTCGGCGGTTTTAGAGGCTTGGCGGCTGGCGTTAGCGATCTCGCCTAAAGTCGCCGACATCTGCTCCACCCCCGAAGCGATCGCGCGCGATTCATCGCTTTGTTTCTCGGAATGTTTCGCCACGTCGCCGCTACTTTCAAGCATTTTGCGCGAATTTCCCGCGACCTCTTTCGCGGCGTTTTTGATGTCGCCCAGAGCCGATCCTAGCTCCGACGCCGTAACGCGCATAGACGACAATAACTTTCCAACCTCGTCCGCGCCGTGTTCCGGGAAAGAAATCGCCAAATTTCCCGCCGCGATCTCAGCTAGCAACCGATCGGCGATCTTCATTGGGCGCGAGAGATAGCGATTAAGGCAAAAGCTAATAACCGCCGCGATCATTGCCGCTAATATAAAGCCGCCCGCGACCAAAGTTAAAGCAAGCGTTTTGCCCTCTCTCTGCGTCTCCTGCGCGTCAATTTCGGCGATTACGATCCAATCCCAATTTTCGTAATGCGAAAAAACCATATATTTTTCACGCGGCGGCTCATTGCCCGCGCTATACCAAAACGCCGTCTCACCCTCTTTCGCCTCTATAGCCTCTTTAATGTATTGCCTGCCCTTTGAGCCCGTGTTTTCATAGACATAAGTCCCTTCTTTGATCGCGGGGTGCAAAACTATTTTGCCTTTGTCCTCCCCGCCGGCATTCACGATATACATAAAACCCGAATCGCCGAATTTAATATCCGTTACATCTTTGCGCAGCGCCTCAAAAGAATCCGTCCAGTCAAGCCCGATACATAAGGCGCCGATCACATTGCCCTTGCTGTCGGTAAAGGGCGAGTAGATCGTCATATATTCGCGCCCGAAGAGCTTCGCCAAACCCAAATACGGCTTCTTTTCGAGGAGCATTGCTTTCGCGGGGTGCGCGTCTCCCAAATATACGCCGGTCGCGCGCGATCCGTCCTCTTTTCTAATGCTCGTTGAAACGCGTATAAATTTGCCGTCGTCTAACGCGAAAATTGTCGCCACCGCGCCCGTCATATCTGTGAAGTTATCTACGAGCTCTCTATCCTGCGTCAGGAGTCTCGCGCCGTTATATATAATCGGCGCCTCTATGCCGCCGATTTTAATCCGCCCCTCTTCCCTGCGGAATCCGCCGTAAAGTTCGCTGCGAAAAATTTGTTCCAGCCGCTCGACTTGCCTCTGCAAATCTTTATCCATCATTTCAATTGAGCCGAACGCTTGCCTCGTAATCTGCTTGATCGCGTCAATATTCGTTCGCATCAAAGTGTCGCTCAAATGGTTTGAGAGCATAAATACCGCCAAAGTCATTAACACCGCGAGCGCCGCGATCGTAACAACATTAAGGCGCGCCGCGATCGTAGTATTATTTAAGGTATTTTTAATTTTACTCATTATCGCTCCTTATTTAGCTACAAGCAAATATCTTACCAAAAAGTCTTGCCAAAAACACTAATAACACTTTAACTTTGCTTAAATCTGAAAGACTGTAAGTATTTGAGAATAATAAATAATAAATTTGATACAATGCGCCCGATTTGCAATCAAAGGAGGCAAAATGGGTTTTTTAGATCGTATGATTTTGCGCAGCAAACTTGTGATGCTCAGCGGGGTTTTGGTCGCGGGGCTTCTCTTAGTCGGCGTGATCGGCGTTATTGGCATTAACCAATGGCAGGACGATATGATGACTATCGGCGACACAAACTTACCAAAGGTAATGCAAGTATACGAGCTGAACTTTCAACGCAGAAACGTCGCGGCTCTCGCCTACAACGTCTACCAATACCAAAATTGGGACGCGACCGAGATCAACAAGCCAGTCGGCGATTTGCTGAAAGGGCGCCTATCCGACTTCAAAGCCGTAGATAAAACGTGGGAGGAATTCATAGCGACAGCGATAGACGACGCGCAATGTAAAGAGCTAAGGGCGAAGGTGATCGCCTCATACGCGAAGTGGCGCGAAGTGAGTCTGTTGGTTGAGAAAGCGATGCAGGAAGTCGTTGATAACTCCGACGCCGCGAAGCAAAGAGCTATCTTCCAAAACTACGAAAAAACTATGTCTCAAACCGCCGAACTGTCCTCCGCGTTTGAGAAAGACCTTACGGCGTTATTGACGCGCGTAACCGACGTAACTATGGAATTGGTTGATAACGCGCAAGAGTCGTCCAAGAACTACACTCGTATAATTATCGCCGTTTTAGCGGGCGTTTTAGCGATCGGCGTTTTACTTGCCGTTGTAATAGTCCGCTCCATAAGCAAATCCATTACGGACGGCGTCTTGTCTATCAGCGAGGCGAACTCTCAAGTCTTAACGGCGGCGGAT
>JAITUT010000012.1 GCA_031286325.1 Helicobacteraceae bacterium | reverse complement strand
GTAGATTGGAACTATTACGGATAGGTATGGCACGGCACGGCACGGCACGGTTGGATGGTTGGTTGGTTGGTTGGTTGGTTGGTTGGTTGGTTGGTTGGTTGGTTGGTTGGTTGGTTGGTTGGTTGGTTGGTTGGTTAACATAGACGTATTATACCATAATTAAGATAAATTAAAACAAATTGGCTTGGCGCGCCGTTTAATAGATATAAACTTTTAGAGTTGGATTTCTCTTTTTATAAGATCGCCTTTAACCACCCGATCTAATCAGCTAAAAGCTTTAGTCTCTCGCGTAGAATCTCCATTCCGCGCGAGGCTTTCTCGCGGATAAATTCGCCGCGATCAAAAGGAAAAGCAATTTCATTCGGATCAATCGCGTAGATCGGGGTTTTGCCGCGGGTGAAATAAATTAACGAAGCGGCGGGATAAACCTGCAAAGAAGTCCCTACGATCACGAAAATATCCGCCTCTCTTGTAATATAAGCCGCGTCATTCATAAGCTCCACAGTCTCGCCGAACCACACGATAAACGGGCGTAAGCGCGATCCGTCCGCCGCTTTTTCGCCCTCCGCGATCGCGCGGTAGCCGATCTCAATAACATCTGTTTTCGCCTCGTTGCAGGCTTTTGTAAGCTCGCCGTGCAAATGCAAGACATCTCGCGATCCCGCTCTTTCGTGCAGATCGTCAACATTTTGCGTAATGACGCGCGCGTCAAAATCCGCCTGCAACAGGGCGATCGCTCGGTGCGCCGCGTTCGGCTCCACATTCGCTAATTGCGCCCTGCGATCGTTATAAAAACGTTGGACGAGATCGCAATCCTCATTCCAGCCCTCAATGCTCGCGACCTTCATCACATCGTAATTTTCCCAGAGCCCGCCGCTATCTCTGAATGTCGCCACGCCGCTCTCCGCGCTTACCCCCGCGCCCGTTAAAAAGACCAATTTTTTCATTCGGCAATTATACAAAGTTATGCTCGCTATACTAAATTTAATTCTTTATATAATTTTTATAGAATAAATATGGTAGAAATTATGGTAAATTATGGCAATATAGCGGCGCAAAAGAGAGGTAATAAATGGTAGTAGATGTGGCTGTTGAAAGCGGCGTTACGGTGGTCAAAATAGACGGCACAATCAAGAGCGTTTCAGATTCGCAGTCTATTAAAGACGCGGTTTTGGCGTGTAGGGGCGATTTGCCCATCAAAATTCTGATCGTCAATTCGTTTTCGATTACTTCGTCCGTGATCGGCTTTTTGCTCAAAAAAGTGCAGGCGGACAAGGCGGATATTACGATTGAGGTTATGGACAACAGGCTTTTGGAGCTATTTGAAAGCTTAAATTTGGCGGAAGCTTTGCGCGTGAGTAAGAAGAAGTAGGGTATGTATTTCTACGATCCTTCATTTTTCGTTGAAGGCGAGGAGCTAGGCGGCGTTGCGAGCGCGCACGGCGGAAGAATCTATCTGCGCGCCATAGAGACCAAACGGCGCGTACTTTTTGCGATCACCGATCGCGAGAGCGACTTCAAGGCGATCAGCGAGATCGGCGACAAAAATTTTAACGAAGAAGAATCGCTCGCGGTCTTTTTGCGCCGCCTGCGGCAACTCACGGATTTAAGCAAATCCAAAACGCACATATTTTTAATAGATATGGCGGAGGGCGTTTTGCAGAGCTTCACGATCAACGCGCCCCTCGCTTTGTGCAAGCGCAGAGATTCGCAAATTACGCGCTTCGGCAAAATTGAGACGGCGATCGGGAAAGATAGCAAGTGCTGCGAGCGTCCCACGCGCGAGATCGCCACGCTCGTCTGCTCAATCAACGCCGAATTTATCGCGTTTATGGAAAACCATATTCCGTTTGTCTTTTCCAGCAAAGAGATCAATACCGCGATCGGCAATTTCAAATACGAAAAGAAAGAGTCATACGGATTTTTCAACTTAGAGGTCGGGCGCAACAAAACGATCGGCACTAGAAGCCGCACGTTAGCGGCGCGGCTAGACGATATTAATTTCATTGAAAACGAATTGGACGCGATGTTTAATCAGTATATCCCGCACGATGATGTCGCCACCACAAACGCAATGCTCGCGTTTCACGAGTTGTTGATGAACGCCTTAGAGTACGGATCGCTCGGTTTAGATAACGAGAAGAAACAAGCGTTAGTAGCGAGCGGCGAATACGATGATTTCATCGCTCGCGCCGATAGCGACAAGAAGATCAAGGTCAGTTTTGATTGCTACGCGAACGGTTTTGTCAGAGTGGTCATTGTAGATTCGGGCGAGGGCTTTAACCACATTGAGCGTATGCGCAACTTAAAGAAAAACAAAAGCGCGGGCTCGTTTAGGGGGCGCGGCATTAAAATTACTCACCAAAGCTGCGCCGCGCTGTTTTTCCGCGCGGACGGGCGCGAGTCCATATTTTTCGTGCGCAGCAACGCGGATTCGCGGCAACTTTTAGAGGAGCACAGCGACGAGACGTTATTAAAGACGCTCACAGTTCTTTACGTTGACAACGACGAGTATGTTTTGATGAGCGTGGAGCGGCTCTTAAAGCACGCCGTCAATACGCTTTTGCTGGCGAAAAACGGCAACGAGGCGCTAGAATTATTCAAAATTTATAAACCCGACGTTGTCGTAACCGATATAGACATACCCGAAATTGACGGCTTGGTGCTCGCCGAAAAAATCCGCGCCGCCGATAGATTTATCCCGATCGTGGTCTTTGCGGAGAAGGACGAAAAGCAATCTTTATTGCGATCGGCGGAGATCAGCGTTGATAAATTTCTGCTTAAGCCGCTGAGTTTTCCGATTTTGCGCGAGCTTTTGGTGCGTTTTGCGTACAACATTTATATACGTCGGCAAGCGGCGATCTTGGAGAACGCGGCGAAACTTACGCCCACTATGCGCCGCGCGCTAGTTAAAGACGAGAGAGATCATATAGATTTCGCGCTAATTGAGGCGAATGTGCGCGACTGCGATATTTACGGCGTGATTAAAGCGGGCGAGAAACGCGCGTTTTTATACCTTTGGATTTTGCCGCAGCCGATCGAGGCGGTGGCTGGGGCGATTCTCCTTAACACGATCGCGGCAAGACTCGCGCCGAATGAGACTTTGCAAGACATTGCGGACGAGTTTTACGAGAACATAGACGTGATCGCGGGGGTGAAAAACGAAATTTGCTTCGCTCTTATAGACGCCGAAAAGTCGGAGATTGAAGTGATTGAGGCGCTTGAGAGTAAAGCGCGGAAACTGGACAAAAAAACTTTTACATTTTCCAAGTCTATCGTAGCCACTCTTTATTCTGTTGTAAGCAACCAAACTATATAATAAATAGGTAAGTTATTATCATTCCGCGCTTTTCGTTATTGCGAGCGGCTAAAGGCGGCGAGGCAATTTAGGATACGCCGTTAAAGCGGCGACAGTCTTAAATCAAAACGCCGCGCCTTAGGTTCTGAGCTTTGGGCTAAAGCTCTCGTTCGCAACGAAAGGAAAACGCGCGATCTAGGCGAACGCGGAACGAGACAAGCGGCGCGTGAGATTTGCTGTTTTGCCGCATCGCTAAAAGCGGCGAGATCGCGGGTTAAACCGTAACGACGGCAAAAGCGAATTTCGGAACGGTTAAGGGACGAAGTTCCTTGTCTAAGCGGGGGTTTTGCTCCACTAAAAAGTAAATTGCGGAGGGCTTGCGTCCCCGGTGGGCGCCACGGGCTTCAAACCCGTTGTTGGGATCGGTGCTGATTTCCAAGGAGGGTTCGATTCCCTCGCCTTCCCGCCATTTAAGTCTATTTTAAGTAATTTTTTGGTTTTGCCAACAAAACCGCTTGCCTGCGCGGTTTGAAGTTTTCATCTTTAATTTACCTTTGGAGCTAAATATAATTTACTTTAATAAAATTTTAAACTTTTTGAAAAAAGCTAGATTATTTTTTGGAAATTTTAGGCAAAATTAGGAGTTTCAGATCGTCGTTGACGCTTGTTTAATTGTAAAAGGTCTAGCCGCTAAGGAGACTTTTAGCAAAATACGCCAGCGTTTTCGCGCGGCGCGCGCAATTTCGCCAAAAGTATAAGCGGCGAAAATGTAATATACGCGTAGCAATCTAAACTTTAGGAAGGGGCGCTAAATGAAGCAAGTGAGCTTTTTCGGACGAATCCGCAATCGCTTCGTTATGGCATTCGCCGCGATCATTGTGATCTTGACGGCTGTGATTATCGCGTTGCTGTGGGTGGATTACCGCAGTATGACCAACCAGGCTGCCGAGGAGTCTATGAAGCGACTCAGCCAGTCGATATTCCAGACGCTATTCGTGTCTATGAACTTCGGCGGCAGCGAGCAGGTGCATGCCTCGCTGGATAAGGCAAAAAAGGACCGCATCGTCGATGATCTCGACCTCTATGTGGGCAAAGAGATTATTGAGATTTTCCGCCCCGGCGAAAACTTTAACCCGCCCGCCGAAGTGGCGCAGGTATTTAACACCGGCAACGAAATTCTCAAAGAGAACATCAAGACGAGCGCCATTAACCGCGGCTCTCGCTACATCAAGCCATTTAAGGCTGAAGACGAGTGCATCCAGTGCCACGTGAATGTTACATCTGGCACGGTTTTGGGCGTGATGGACTTGACGCTTTCGCAAGACAGGTATGACGAAATATCGACAAAGTCAATCGTCCGCGTGGTGTTTGTGATCTTGGGTCTGATCGTGGTTTGCGGGCTTGTGATGAACTTTGTTTCGTCTACCTTGATCTTCAATCCGCTTTATGAGTTGAGAGACGCGGTTAAACGTCTTGCGGCTACCGCGGGCGATCCTGACGTGCGCCTGCAAGAGCGCGGGAATAACGAGTTCGGCGAGGTTTCGCACCACTTCAACCGCTTTATTGATAAGGTTTATGTGATCAACCGCCGCTTAACGACCGAGCAGAAGAAGACGCAAAAACTTCTGGAAGAACGCGAGATCGAGTTCCAACGCCGTGTGGAAGAGGTTCGCCAAAGCGATCGCGATCAACGCCGCTACGCGGAGATCGTGGATAATAATGTGATCATTTCGCGCACGGATGTGAACGGCGTGATTACTTATGTTAGCGAGGCGTTCTGCAAAGTTTCGGGCTACAACAAAGAAGAGCTCATCAATATGCCGCACAACATCGTGCGCCATCCTAGCACCCCCGCGGCTACATTCGTTGAGATGTGGCATACGATCAAATCGGGCGCTTCTTGGCAGGGCGATATGAAAAACCGCCGCAAAGACGGCTCGCCTTATTGGGTCAAAATGGTCATCTCGCACGTATATGACGAGAAGAACGAGGTGAAAGGCTACGTGGCTGTCTGCATAGACATCACCGCTCAAAAAGAGCTGGAGTCTATGATGATCAAGCCTTCGGACGACGCGGCGCAACAAGACGCGAACAAAAAAGCGTCCCGCTTCGAGTAGCGCAACACATTCGCGCGGGCGGCTCTTTCGCCCGCGCTTAATTAAGGGATTGGGTAAATAATGGTTGTAACGGGAAAAGGGAAGAAAGGAGCTACGAGCGGCGGTTTGCGCTTTTATCAGCGGATCGCCTCGCTCTTTTCATTATTTGCCTTTTTTATCGTAGTCGCATCAACGGCGGCGGTCGTTTACTTTATTTCCCAATATTATCAAGAAGCCTCAAACCGCAACGCCCAAACAAGTTTGGAGCAACTAAGCCGCTCTATCTTTCAGTCTGTTAGCTTGGCAATGAAATCGGGCATAAGCGACCACGTTCATGAAGCTTTGGAGCAAGCCAAACAAGAGGGCTATGTAGATAATTTAGAGCTCTATATCTCGCAGAAAATTCTTGATCAATATCGCCCGCGCGATGTCGCGCCGCCGCAACCTGTGGAGATAAATCGCGTATTCGCGTCAGGCGAAGACGCCTTTGACACTTATAAAAATGATAGAGGAGAACGATTCGCGCGCTTTATTAGACCTTTCAAGGCGGACGACGAGTGTCTAGCCTGCCACTTTCATAATGTATCCAAAGGCGATGTGCTGGGGGCGATGGATATGATCGCCTCTTTGGAAAAATACGACAAACTCGCGGAACAATCCATACAAAAAATTATAATAATAGTCGCGTCAATAGTCTCGACCGTGGCGTTAATAATGTTGGCTTTTTCGCGCAGGCTCATCTTTAAGCCGCTTGAAGAGTTAGAGAGCGCCTCGAAACGTCTCGCGCAGAACGCGACCGACCCAAGCGTGCGCTTAATGACTTCCGTCAAAAACGAATTCGGCGTGGTGGCGACCCAATTTAATATCTATATTGACACCGTGCTTCAAATTAACCGTCGCTTAGAGGAGGAGGAGGCGAAGACGAAAGACCTCCTTGAAAACCGCGAAAGCGAAATTGAGCGACGTACGGCTGAGGTACATAAACTCAACAAAGAATTAAGCCACTATATAGACGTGGTCGATCAAAATGTAATCACCACGCGCACCGACACGCGCGGTGTGATCACCTACGCGAGTACCGCTTTCTGCCGTATTTCGGGCTTTACGAAAGAGGAGGCGGTAGGGCATCCGCACAACATCGTGCGCCACCCCGATATGCCGCGCGAAATTTTCGTTAATATGTGGGATACGATCAAGCGCGGCGAGGTTTGGCGAGGCGAGGTCAAAAACCGTACGAAAAGCGGCGGTTTTTATTGGGTTAATACCGTGATCGCCCCGCAATTTGCCGACAACACAGAGATCGTGGGTTACGTCGCCGTGCGCCACGACATTACTTTGCAAAAAGAGCTAGAAGAGACTCTGCAAAAACTCGGCGAAGTTACGCGCAGATCGCATACGGACGCCTTAACGGGCATTATGAACCGCTTGCGCATAAACGAGCTCTTGCAAATGGAGATTGATCGCGCGGAGCGTTACGGCGGCGATCTGGCGGTGGCGCTTTTGGACATTGACCACTTCAAGAAAATTAACGATACTTACGGGCACTTAATCGGCGACGAGGTCTTGAAAAAGCTGGCGTCAAATCTCACGACCAAAATGCGCAAAACCGACCTTGCGGGACGCTGGGGCGGCGAAGAATTTTTAATGGTGTTAGTTAATACCCCCAAAGCCGGCGCGTTGCGCAAAATGGATCAATTCCGCGCTTTGATAGAGCGCGAAAACTTCGCGCCTGTGCCGAAAGTAACGGTTTCGATTGGTATCTCTATTTACCAAGACGGCGACACATTAGAGAGCCTCGTGGGTCGCTCCGATGTCGCGCTCTATTTAGCGAAAGAGAGCGGACGTAACCGCGTGGAAATTTCGCCCGAAGCCGGATCGCACACAATAGAAATCGATTTAGATAAAGACCTCAAAAAATAACTTTGCCGCGTGGAGCGAAAATGATAGATTTGAAACGGCTTGAAAACGACTACGACAATTTGAGCGCCGAGTTAAAGCGTAAAAATGTGGATTTAGCATTGCTGGAATCAATTAAAGAAAAAGTCTATGAGGCAAAGCGTCTGCGCCGCGAGTTAGAGGATCGCCAAGCGGCGCAAAACCGTCTTTCAAAGGATTTCGGCGTACGCAAGGCGAATGGCGAGGGCACGGCGGAGTTAGGCGCGGAACTCATCGAAAATAAGGGCGCGATCGCGGCTTTGAGCGAACTCTTGCGCGTTTCTGAGAGCGAGCTTGAAATGGACGCCTTAAATTTGCCCAACCCGCCTGATTTTGATGTGCCAAACGGCGTTGACGAGAGTGAAAATGTTGAAATTAAGCGCGTTTTAGAGCCGCGCAAATTTGATTTTGAGCCGAAGGCGCACTACGATCTGGGCGTGGATTTGGGCTGGCTGGATTTCGAGCGCGCGGCGAAAATTTCCGCGAGCCGCTTCACGGTGATGCGATCTTTCGCGGCGAAATTAGAACGCGCGCTGATCGCGTATATGATTGACTTCAACGAATCGCGCGGCTTCAAAGAGCATTGGCTGCCCGTTTTGGTGAGCCGCAAATCGCTTACCGCGACCGCGCAACTACCGAAATTTGTGGCGGATTTATACCTAGCGGACACGGGCGAGTTGCCTGAAAACGATCTGTTTTTGACCCCGACCGCGGAGGTGCCGCTTGTGAATCTCTACTTTGACGAGATTTTGCGCGGCGAGGAGTTGCCGCTCAAACTCACGGCGCATACCTTGTGCTTTCGCAAAGAGGCGGGCAGCGCGGGCAGAGACACGCGCGGAATGATGCGCCAGCACCAATTCGACAAAGTTGAGCTGGTAGCGATCGCGAAACCCGAAGAGAGCGATCGGCTCTTTGACGAAATGGTCGCGTGCGCGAGCGATCTTCTAACAAGCCTTGAATTGCCACACCGCCACCTCGCGTTGTGCGCGGGCGATCTGGGGTTCAGCGCGGCGAAGACGATTGACCTTGAAGTCTGGATACCCAGCGAAAACCGCTATCGTGAAATTAGCTCAATTAGCAACACGCGCGATTTCCAAACGCGCCGCGCGAAAATCCGCTACAAAGACGGCAAACACAACCATTTAGCGCACGCGTTAAACGGATCAAGCCTCGCGGTGGGGCGCGCGATGATCGCGATCATTGAGAATTTTCAGCAAAAGGACGGCGCGATCGCGCTGCCCAAAGCCCTCGCGCCGTATATCAAGATGTGATTTGATCGCGCCCTTAAAGCGACGATTTTATTTCGTATTACAACCCCGAATATCTGCACTATATAGCGCGTGGTATAAATTGGTTTTCACCAATTCTATATTTTGATCTTGCCTCTGCTCCGTCTTAAAACTTCCGCGATCAAGCGTTAAACCAAATTTCTATACAATCGCGCGTTATTTTGAGGCAAAGGACGCCTATGAAAAAGGTAATTGTCTGCGATCATATCCACCAAAAGGGTATTGATATTCTTAAAGCGGCGAAAGATGTTGATCTTGAAGTCGCCTACGATGTGCCGAAAGCGGATTTATATTCGCGTTTGGGCGAGGCGGAGCTGGCGATCACTCGCAGTTCCACGCCTGTCGATTTGCAATTCCTAGACGCGGCGAAAAAGTGCAAATTCATAATCCGCGCGGGCGTGGGCGTGGATAACGTGGATATTGACGAGTGTAGCAAACGCGGCATTGTCGTGATGAATGTCCCGACCGCGAACACGATCGCGGCTGTCGAGATGACAATGTGCCACCTTGTCTGTTCGGCGCGCAGTTTCATCAACGCGCACAACGAGCTCAAACAAAAGCGCGTCTGGAAGCGCGAAAATTGGTATGGCACGGAGCTTTTGGGCAAGAAACTCGGCGTAATCGGGTTCGGCAATATCGGCAGCCGCGTGGCGATCCGCGCGAAAGCCTTTGATATGGAGATTATCGCTTACGATCCTTATGTTCAGCCCAGCAAAGTTACCTCGCTCGGTATGAAATACACCACGAATTTTGACGACATTTTGGCGTGCGATATTATCACGATCCACACGCCGAAAAACAAAGAAACTACGAATATGATCGCCGCTAAAGAAATCGCAAAGATGAAAGACGGCGTGATTTTAATCAATGTCGCGCGCGGCGGACTCTACAACGAGGACGATCTCGCGGCGGCGCTCAAAAGCGGCAAAGTCCGCTTCGCTGGAATGGACGTCTTTTCGCGCGAGCCCGCGACCGATCACCCGCTGCTTGACTTGGAAAATGTGAGCGTTACGCAACATATCGGCGCGAATACTTTAGAGAGCCAGATAAATATAGCCGTCCAGAGCGCCGATAACGCGCTGGAAGTTTTGCGCGGCATTTCGTATCCGAACGCGCTAAATATGCCGATCAAAGACGACGCGATGCCCGATTGGGTCAAAAATTACTGCGATCTGGCGCAAAGAATGGCGTTTTTGGCGGCGCAGGTTTCAAACGGCGCGGCGCGATCGGTATCGGTCAGCGCGGCGGGCGAAGTGGCGGATTATTTGGAGTCGCTCGGCGTTTTCGCGATCGTGGGCGCGCTGAACACCGCGCTTGGCGAAAAGGTGAATTATGTAAACGCGCCGTTTGTGGCTAAAGAGCGCGGCGTAGAGGTTTCAACCCAGAAAGAGAGCGGCGAGACGCCCTACAAAAACTCTATAACCGTGCGCATTAGCGGCGATCGGGAGAGCATTTATTTGACGGGTATTTTGCTGGGCAACGAATCCGCGCGGATCGTGGATATTAACGGCTTTGTCGTAGATGTCGCGCCGAAAGGCAAGATGATTGTGATGAAAAACCGCGATGTGCCGGGCGTGATCGGCAAAGTCGGCACTTTGCTAGGCGATCACAAGATCAACATCGCGGATTTCAGGCTTGGGCGCGGCAAAGGCGGCGAGGCGATGGCGATTATCCTCGTGGATAACGATGTTTCAAGCGGCGTTTTGGACGCTCTTAGCGCGATTCCCGAAGCAATTCGCGCCTCTTACGCGGAGCTATAAAGTAGGGGCGGTTTGCAACCGCTCGTTTTTACCATTGCGAGCGTTGCTTGCGAGAGGCGGCAATTTAGGCGGATAAAAGGTTAAAAGAATCGCAGTCCTTTACGACAGTGGCGGCGTATTTGGATTGCTTTGCCGTACTCGCAATGGCGCAAGGCGTTACTAAAACAAAAAGGAGTTTTATGACTTATTCAATGGGCGATCTCAAAAAAGGCTTGAAAATCGAGCTCGACGGCGTCCCGTATAAGATAGTGGAATACCAGCACGTCAAACCCGGCAAGGGTCCCGCGTTTGTGCGCACGAAAATTAAGTCGCTTTTAGACGGGCGCGTGATAGAAAATACTTTCCACGCCGGCGACAAAGCCGACAAGCCCGATCTCGCCGATACGACTATGCAGTATCTCTACAAAGACGGCGATCACTACCAATTTATGGATACCGCGACCTACGATCAGTTGGGTTTCACGGAGGATCAGGTGGGCGACACGGCGAATTGGCTCGTGGAAAATACGGAAGTTACCGTGCAATTTCATAACGGCAAACCAATCAGCGTAGAGCCGCCGCTAACGGTTATTTTGAAGGTCGTGGAGACGCCGCCGAACTTTAAGGGCGATACTTCTTCAGGTAGCCGCAAACCCGCCAAACTCGAAACGGGCGTTACCGTCCAAGTGCCTTACCACGTTTTAGAGGGCGAATCGATCAAAGTCGATACCTCTACGGGCGACTATATCGAAAAAGTAAAAGAGTAAGCCGCGATATTGTAGGTTTTGGGCGAACCGTAGGGGCGAACTGCGTTCGCCCGTTATCTATTTGGAAACCTCGCAAATTGCCGTTCGACATTGTTTGGCGATTTTCACCCGCCGCGGAATTGGGCGAACGCAACGATCGGGCGAACACAGTTCGCCCCTACATATCGCGGCGGGAACATAAGGCTTTATTTCCGTTCCGCAAAGGAAACCCCCTCAACTTTGCGGTAACGGAAAATCCGCGACTAAGATCGCGGATCAAATCCTTAGTTTTGAGAAGCGAACATTGCGCCGTATTCCGATCAAAACCTATATGTTACCTTTGCAAAAAGCCCTCTTGAATCCACGTCAATAATCTGTTTATCGTTTGAGTCCCAGTCGATTTCGATTGAGCCGTAGTAGCGATAACCGTAACCTAATCCCGCGGCGATATTTTCGTTAAAAAAATAGTTCGCGCCGATTGCCAACTGATAGGCGAAATTGGTTCCGGACGCGCTTCCATTGACAAACGGAGACCCGCTGGCGGAAGCAACGTCGCTGACTTTAAGGGACGCCGCCCCCAGCCCTAACCCAGCGTATGGCTTAAGCGCGGCGATCGATGTATTAAATTGATAATACAAACTGGCGAAAAACGCTGTTTTCATCTTAATTTCGAATGCGGCGGATATGCTGTACCCTAGATACTTCTCCTCATACTTTTCGCCAGTCATAAGCGAGAGCTCCAAAAGCCAATCGCCGCTCTCCGTTTTCTTGAACTCTTTGGCGATCGCGATCGAAATGGGCGTATTGCTTTCCTGTTCTCTATAGTCGTTGTCTTCGTCGGAGACTGTCAATTTGCTCAGATGTATCCCCGCGTTTACTTGCCACCCCTCGGCAAACAAAGCCGCGTTAGCGAAAAACACCGCTAAAACTATTACCAACAACTTTTTCATTTTTTATCCTTTCAAAAACTTCTCGCGAGAGCAAAGCTCCCGCTTGCGACAATGGGCGTCGCCCATTGATCTCACGAAAATCGCGGCTACTTTTTTCGCTCGCGCTCAAAAAATAGCGATTTGCATCCGCTACGGAATCGGGCGAACGCAGTTCGCCCCTACAAAGCCTAAACAAAATGACGTGGTTTGAGGTTTATCTCATATAAGCCCCCTTATATGAGATTGAATTGAAGAAAGAAAAATTTACGGGTGTTAAAGTTAAAGAGCGGTTAGCGCGTTGCGCCGCACTGAACTGAACTGAACTGAACTGAACTGAACTGAACTGAACTGAACTGAACTGAACTGAACTGAACTGAACTGAACTG
>JAITUT010000070.1 GCA_031286325.1 Helicobacteraceae bacterium | reverse complement strand
TAACTCAAACTTGTTTTATGTCCGCTTTCAATCCCGAATGTGTCGCGCGAGAGCAACGCGTTCGCCTCGCCGCCAGCGTATTTATACGAGGCTTTGAAAAGCCCGCTTAACTCCTCTTTACCCGCGCCGTATTCACTATCCAGCGCGTTTTTCAACGCGGCGAAGCCAGAGCCCGCGTCAAACCAATTAGCTTGAATCTCGCAAAGTTTTTTGGAGGCGTCAAAAAATAATGTAGCCTCTTTGATTTCGCCGTATTTTTCAAGGGGCAAGAAAGCGGCGAGATTTATCCGCGCCGTCCTCGCGCGACGTTCGCTAAACTTCGCGCCCGCGGCTCTTAGTCTATCTATTACCTCGCTTCTCTCCTCGCCAAGACGCAAGCCAAAATGCTTTTCGCCGAATGTTTCTTCGCGTTTTTCTTCTGTTTTTGACGCTTTTTCCGCGCTTTTCGCGGGGGCGGACGGCGGCGGGGCGGGCTTTACGATCGCGCTCCCTTGCGCCGCGCTCCGCGCCGCCAAAATCTCGCGCGCCTCGTCTTCAAGCGCGTAGGTATCCGCCAAAACCTCCGCCGTAGCGCGGACATATTGCGCGTCGCGCAGCAAAAAGCCGTCTTTATAGATCGTATCTAGCTTGATCGCCGCCGCCAAAATCCGCTCTATTTCGCCCGCCGAAAACGAACTTTGCGCGATCGTAAGCTGCGAAAATGCCGCGAGCGCGAACTCCCTAGCCTCAAATCGCGCCTTCGCCTCCGCTACTTTCGCCGCCTCGTTACCAGCCTGCAAAGTCGTTTGCAATTCGCCGACCGCTTGCTCGTGCGCGACTACAAACCTTTTAACCTCCGCCGAAAGCGCGACCGCAATCAGTAAAAACGTCAGAAAAAATCTCATATAACGCCCTCAAAAACTTTTCGCACTTTGCCGCCCAAAAATATCTTGCCCTCGCGCAACTCCAATGAGAGCTCCTCGCCGCTTTTTGGAAAAACGCTCGCTTTGTCGCCTATCAAACCAAGCGCGCGCGCCGCGAGAAAACACGCCGCCATTCCCGTCCCGCACGCCAAAGTTTCATTCTCCACCCCGCGTTCAAAAGTGCGCGTTTTGACCCCGCCGTCCGCAAAATCATAAACATTCACATTCGCGTTATATTTTCGGCGCAAATCGGCTAGGGGCAGATCGTCAAAGACCGCCAAATTAGCTTTCGTAACCAAATGCGGCACGCCCGTATTGATTAACTGCCACTTGTAACCCATTTCAGCAAATTCGCCCTGAAATTCGTAACCCGTGAGTTGTACGCTCACAAAATCATCGTTAATTTGCGCCGCGATCTCGCCCGCGCCCGTTAAAAAGCGCGTTTTTTCGCCCGCCGCGCCGCGTAAATTCGCGAAGTGCGCCGCCGCCCTCGCGCCGTTGCCGCACATCGCCGCGACCGAGCCGTCCGCGTTGTAAAAGTCCCAAGCGAAGTCGCAATCGCTATTTACGAGAGGATTTATCACAATAAAGCCGTCCGCGCCGATTCCCTCTCTGCGATCGCAAAAGCGCGCGGCGAGTTTCGCGCGATCCGCGCCGCCGAAATTTTCCATTTCGCTTGCCAAAACCAGCGCAAAATCATTGCCGCTCGCGGAGTATTTAGCAAATTTCATAAAAACCTCCGAAATTCTGAATTTTAGCGAAGAGAAAAAAAGTATAATTCGGGCTATGAAAACACTACTTACGATCATAATGGCGGCGTTCATTTTGAGCGGCTGCGTGGCGAAGGCTCCCGTTACGGGCAGAACGCAACTTATGCTAACGAACGAAAGCGAGATGGCGAAGTTGGGCGACGAAGAGGCGGAGAATATCCTAAAAAGCTCCAAACGCGCCGACAAAGCTACGGAGGATCGCGTAGCGGCTATCGGGGTTAAAATTGTGGCGGCGGCAAAAGCGGCGGGCTACAAGGGGGCGGAGCAAAAGTGGGAATTTTACACCCTTGACGATCCCACGGTCAACGCTTTCGCGTTGCCGGGCGGCAAAGTCTTTTTCTATACGGGTATTTTGAAGCTGATGAAAAATGACGATCAGATCGCGTGCGTAATGGGGCACGAGATCGCGCACGTTTTAGCGCAGCACGGCGCGGAGCGAATGAGCCAACAGCAGATCGCCGCAGTCGGGCAGGAGGTTCTATCCGCCGCGACCAAAAACAGCAAATACCAATCCTTGTATGAGACGGCTTACGGCGTGGGGGCGAATGTCGGCGTGATCTTGCCGTTCAGCCGCAAACACGAGAGCGAAGCCGATCAAATCGGCGTAGTTTTGATGACCAAAGCGGGTTATAACCCGCGCGAGGCGATCGTATTTTGGCAAGCGATGGCGGCGGCGAGCAAAGCGGCGGGCTCTAAATCGCCCGAATTTTTATCCACGCACCCTAGCGACGAGCGGCGAATTAAGGACATTGAGGGTTATATCGCAAAAGGCGTGAAGTAAGGAATTTGATGAAGTTTTTGCAAGATTTTTGCGTTAGATTCGGCTCTTTGCGATCGCTTTCGGAGGCGTTCTACCTCACATTCTTAGGGATAGTTTTAGGCTCTACGCTCGTTTTGGGGGCGATCGTAGCGCCTGTTGTATTCAAAGCCGCGCTCTTTATGGACTTACCCGCGGCGGATTTGCTGGCGTCGGGACGTTTGATGAGCGAAATTTTTCGCAGATTTTCTTATATTCTGGCGTTCGCCTCGCTTTTGATCGCCGCTTATGAAATTTGGAGCTTTTTTGCCGATGGGAGAGAGCAAACGGCGCAGACTGGGCTTGAAATCGCGATCAAAAGCGCGGCGGCGATCGCCGTTATTTCCAGCGCGGCGTTCGCGTTTTATTACACGCCGGAGGTTTTGCGAATGCAGGAATTGGGCGCGGAGGCGATAGATTCGGCGCGTTTTTCGGCAATCCACCGCCAAGCGGAGAGCGTGTTCAAAATTTTGTCCGCCTCGCTTTTCGCGCTTTTATTCGCGCGTTTGGTGGCGATCAAATTTTAAGGCGAAAGTTTTCGCCTTGTTTAGCGGCGTTTTGAGCGTTTGCGATCTCGCGATCGGCGATTAAAACGCTCGCGTTTTGATCTTTGAAATTACGCGCGATCGTTTTGATTTTGCCGCTTACACATAACTCGGCGCGTCGTTAGCGAACAAAATCAAATCGCCCGATCTGGTTTCGCGCGATAAAATTAGCTCCAAATCGCGCTTGTCAAAGATACGTTTGCGCTTAATACGATCTATATTTTCGCACAATATATTCGCGTTTAACGCCCCAGTAATGAAAACCACATCAAAAACTTCGTTAATTTTTTGCGCCAAAATAATATTGCTCTCGTCATCGCTCTCCACAAGACCCGGCGTAACGATCGCTTTGCGCCCGTTATAACTTTTGCACAATTCAATAGCGGCGATCATTCCGTCTAAATTACCGTTATAACTATCGTCTAAAATAAATTTATTCGGCGTTTTGATCGGCTGCAATCTGTGATCAAAATTTTGCAATTTTTTAATGGCGTTGATCGCCGAAGCCTCGTCAACTTTTAATTCGCGCGCCATTAAAAACGCCAGCGATATATTTAGCGCGTTAAACGATCCTAAAACTGGCGTCTCAAGAGCAAATTTCAGATCGCCGAAAGCAAGTTCCCAGCTTGTGCCGTTAAGATCGCTCTTAACACAGTTTAACGCGCTGTTTTTCAGTACGGAAACGAATTCGTTTTCATCGCCTTTCGCCGCGCTCTCGTGAATGATTGCGCGTTTTAATTTAGACGTTAATAGCAATTCGCGTTTCGTCTCTGCGATCGCGTCAAGCGTTTTGAAATATTCAATGTGTTGTTTACCGATTTTGCCGATAATTACATATTGCGGATCGCACATTTTGGCGATCGTTAAAATATCGTTTTTTTCGCGCGCGCCCGCTTCAATAATATAAACCTCCGCGCCGCTAGGCAAATTATTATTTATATCCGCCGCGATCCCCAGATCGGTATTAACATTTCCCGGCGTGAAATAAACATTATATTTTTCGCGCAAAATCGCCGCTAAAAAGTGTTTTAGGCTCGTTTTGCCGTAACTAGCCGTGATCGCGATAACTATCAAATTATTTTTCATAACTGTTTTCGCTAACTTTTTACGCGCTTTTCTCTTAAACATCAGGCGCAAAAAATTCTCTAAAATTTGCGAAATAATCATCGTCAAAATTAAAGGCGCGGCGATCTCGTTTCGCGCAAATTCAAAAATAATCGCCGTAGCGATCAAAATAGCGAAAAACCGTTTGACTCTGTTCGTAAAAACTAACTTTTTATCTAACCTCCTATACCACAAAAATAACGATGGCGAATATCCGAAATAAAAGAAAATCCAAAAAAACCACGCGGGTAAAGCCGCAAAGATCACGAAGTAATAGACGCCAAGCGGCAAGGCGAAGTAGATCGCATTCCAAAAAGGTTTCGTGTGGTGCAAAACGGCGCGCTCGTAGCGGTAGGCGAACCATTGCAACGTCGTAATCCAATAAAATCCAAGCGCAAAGATAAAGAAAAGACGCGAGATCGTCTCCAAAACATCGCTAAACACCCAAAACCTCCTAGAAAACTTTGTGTAAAATCGCGATTTATATCCAAATGGAGGTTAAAGTTGCCAAACGAGCGCGAGGAGAGACAGCGAGAGTCGGAGGTTTTGAACGAAATTGAGCCGCCGAAACGATATTTGGTGCTCTTGCACAACGATCATTACACGACTTGGGCTTTCGTGGTGGAGGTTTTGGAACGTATATTCAAAAAAACGCGGGCGGAGGCGGAGCAAATTACGGCGAAAGTGCATAACGAGGGCTTCGGCGTGTGCGGCGAATATAGCCTTGAAATCGCGCAGATGAAGGTCGCGCAAACCCACGCATTGGCGAAAGCGAACGAATTTCCGCTCCAATGCTCAATTCAAGAGGTATAAAATGCGAAATTTAATTGAAATTCACAGCAAAAATTATTACAATATCAAAAAGGCTGAAAATGTTAAGCAGAGCGTTAAATAAAGTAATCATCGCCGCGGTGCGCGAGGCGAAACGCAGGCGGCACGAGTTTATCACGGTAGATCACATTACCTACGCCGCGCTCTTTGACGCGCAGACGCAACGGATTTTGAAGTGGTGCGGCGCGGACATCGCGACTTTGAAGCTCAAACTTGACGAATACTTAACGCGCGATCTTGAAACGGCGCCGGACGGCGCGGAGCCTACGCAGACTTTCGCGGTGCAAAAAGTTTTACAAAATATGATGGCTCACATTGAGGGCGCGGGGCGCAGCGAAGCCGATCAGGGCGATCTTTTGGCGAGTATTTTCGAAGAGGGCACGAGTTACGGCGTATATTTAATGCGCGAGCAAGGCATTGAGCGGCTTACGATCTTGGAGATGATCAGCCAGCAAGTCGAGAGCGAGCCGCAGCGGCAAAACGCGGAGGGCGCGGGATCGCAAAAACAGGCGAGCTATTTGCAACAATTTTGCGCGCAGCTTGTCGCGCTCGCGAAAAAGGGCGAAATTGACCCGATCGTAGGACGCAAAGTTGAATTAGAGCGCAGTTTGCAGGTTTTGTGCCGCCGCAAGAAAAATAATCCGATTTTGGTAGGCGAGCCCGGCGTGGGCAAAACGGCGATCGCGGAGGGTTTGGCGCAAATTATCGCGAAAGGCAAAGCGCCGTCAATCCTATCAACCGCCGAAATTTACGCGCTGGATATGGGCGCGTTGGTCGCGGGCACGAAGTATCGCGGCGACTTTGAAAAACGTTTAAAGGGCGTGATTGACGAGCTAACGGCGAAGAAAAACGCGATCTTGTTTATTGACGAAATTCATACTTTGGTGGGCGCGGGCAGCGCGGGAGGTAGCGCGATGGACGCGAGCAATATCCTAAAACCCGCGCTAAACAGCGGCAAATTGCGTTGCGTGGGCGCGACTACGCACGGCGAATTTCGCCAATTTTTTGAAAAGGATCGCGCCCTTTCGCGCAGGTTTCAGAAAATTATCGTGGGCGAGCCGACCAACGAGGAGAGCGTGGAGATTCTGCGCGGGCTTAAATCAAAATACGAGGAGCACCACGGCGTAACTTACAGCGAAGAGGTTTTGCGGGCGGCGGTGGAGCTATCGGCAACGCATTTGCGCGATCGATTTTTGCCTGATAAGGCTATTGATGTGATAGACGAGGTCGGCGCGTCTTTTCATTTGACGGCTTTGGTATCCGAGGGCGGCGATTTGAATGAACGCCGCGATCTTAATGAAACTCGCGAAGTTAGCGTTGATGATATTGAGGCGGTAATTTCCAAGATCGCGGGAGCGCCGATCAAAGCGCGCGGCAATGACGATGTTGAAAGACTCAGATCGCTAGAGCTTGATCTAAAACACCAAGTCTTTGGGCAAGATAGCGCGATCGAGCAACTTTCAAAGGCGATCAAGCGATCTTACGCGGGGCTTTCAAACCCTATGCGCCCGATCGGATCGTTTCTATTCGCGGGTCCTACGGGCGTGGGCAAGACTGAAGTCGCGCGGCAACTGGCGAAGTCGCTCGGCGTGCATTTCGCGCGCTTTGATATGAGCGAATATATGGAAAAACACGCCGTTTCGCGCCTCGTGGGCGCACCGCCCGGATATGTCGGCTTTGAGCAGGGCGGTTTGCTTACGGAGGCGGCTCGCAAACACCCGAACGCGGTAATTTTAATGGACGAAATTGAGAAAGCGCACCCCGATCTGATTAACATACTTTTGCAAGTTATGGACAGCGCGAAACTCACGGACAACAACGGCGTAGAGGCGAATTTCAGCCGCGCGATCCTAATAATGACAAGCAATTTGGGGGCGAACGAAGCGGGCGTGGCGGGATTCGGCAATAGCGCGGTAAATCGCGTGGAGGGGGCGATTAACTCATTTTTCGCGCCTGAATTTCGCAACCGCCTCGACTCGATCGTACGTTTTGAGCCGCTCTCAAACGAAACAATGGGCTTTGTCGTGGATAAATTTATCGGAGAACTCGCCGCGCTTTTGAGCGATCACAAAGTAGAGATCGCCCTCAACGCCGAAGCGAAAGAATACCTCGCGAAAAAAGGTTACGATCGCGCTATGGGCGCGCGCCCGCTCGCGCTTTTGATCCAGAGCGAGATCAAAGACAAGATCGCGGACGAACTTTTGTTCGGCGAGATCAGCAAAGGCGGCAAAGTGGCGATCAGCTGCGAGGGCGAATCGCTTGTATTCCGTTTTGAAAAACCGACGCCGTGAACGCGCGCAAACTCGTTTCGCTTGCGATCGCGGCGTTTTTGATCGCGGCTCGCTCTGGCCCCGCCAAACCCAAAAAACCGCTCGCGCCACCTAAAAAGCCTGAAAAACTGTGGAACTTTATATAAAATGTTTGACTTTGAGATAGACGATCGTTTCGACGATTTGATCGCGATCGGCGGCGATTTGACTCCCGAAAACCTCATCGCCGCGTATCGCAAAGGAATTTTCCCTTGGTTTATAGACGATCGCAAGAGACCGTATTGGTATTGCCCGATTAAACGAATGATCTTGCGCCCAAGCGAGATAAAAGTGAGCAAAAGTTTGGCGAAAATTTTGCGCAAAAATGTATTTGAAATCACTTGCGATCTGGAATTTCCAAATGTAATGCTTCGCTGCGCCGCGCCGCGCAAAAGAGAAAAGACAAGTTGGATTAACGCGGAATTTATAAAAAATTACGCGAAATTAAACGAGAGCAAGATCGCGCATTCCGTAGAAGCGCGCCAAGACGGCGAGTTAGTAGGCGGTTTATACGGCTTGCAAATCGGCAGGGTCTTTTTCGGCGAATCTATGTTCGCTTTGTCGCCCAACGCCTCCAAAGCCGCGCTCGCGTTTTTATGCGGCAAAATGCCCTTTGGAGACCTTGACTTCATAGATTGCCAAGTACCCAGCGAGCATTTGGCGTCAATGGGCGGCAAGTTAATAGATCGCGGCGAGTTTTTGAAAACGCTCGCGGCGAGTTTGGGTGAGTTTCGCTAAAATTGCGCTGGCTTTAAGCCAAAATTTACAAAAGGATTCTAAATGGCAACGATTAACGCGTATCAAGCGCTTGACGCGAGCGAAAAAGAGGCGAAAAAGGACTATATAGACCGCCATTCGCCGTTTATCACCGTAGCGAATAACGCGAAAGCGGGCGAAAAATTGCCCGTAAATGTGCGGCTCGGCAAAGATTACAGCCACCCTGACGACGCTGATCACTACATTGCCGAGATCAAACTTTTTGACGGCGAGACTTTGCTTGCGAGCGCGGCTTTAATGACGGGCGTCAATGGCGGGCAAGGCGCCAAAGGACAAGCGGAAGTTACATTTTTCGTAGTACCCCAGAAAAAGATGAGCCTCACAGCGGTAGCGTATTGCACCAAACATGGCTTGTGGCAGAGCGATCCCGCGGTAGTTTTAGTGGGCTAAATGTTAAGCGCGCGTAGCTTTTAAGACTTTTGGATCTTCAGCGTTTTGACATTTTTGGCTAATTTCGGCGATCTTCGGATCGCCGCTTTTAATTGGTCATCTTTGCGCCTCGCAACGAGAAACTATCGCCGTAACGCTACAAATTTTATTCCGCCTTGCTTACTTTTATTTCGCCGCGCATTGTTTTGATGTGTTCCGCGCCGCCGATCGCTTCGCCTAACTCATATAGGTTAGAATTGGGCTTAAACGGCGCGAAAAACAAGACCGCGTTACCCCAAGGCGCGTAATAGGCGAGTATTCCCGCTTTGGGATTCGCGGCTTTCGGCGCGTTTGCCGCCCCAAGTTTTTTGGGCGGGTAAAAAATTTTTTCATTGTCGGCGAAATCTTCAACTTTAACTACAAGCGGCAGTTGCGCGTAAAGTTCTTTCGCCGCGTCGCTCTCGTTCAGAGCAAAAACCGCGACTTTTGAGTTATTTTCAACCTCAATTTTCATATTTCCCCCCGCGCGCGCGGCGATCGCGACCAACAAAAACAGAAAAATGTTTTTCGCTATTAAAGCTTTATTTTTGCGCCGTAACATCGGAGCTCCTTTAAAACGCGCAAGAATAGCAAAAATCGCGATTTACGGCGATCATCGCCGCGCAAAACCGCCGCCGATTAAATGCCCCTAGTTGTCTTGCTTAATCTCAACGCTTCTCATAACATCGTCGCAAATAGCTTCAATCTCTTTTTGCCGCTTTGGCTCGTAGGCGCAAGTAGCAAGCGCGCCCGTTTTCGCGGAGGGCTTTAATATATACACAGTTTGCGCAATAATTTCGCCCTGCAACTCCACTTTCAGGCGAAAACGTTTGATCGCGGTAGGCTTGGAAACTAGCGTATCATCGCCCAATATTGTCAATTTGCCGCCCAAAGTCTTTTGCAAACTCGCTATATTGAGTTGCGCAAAATCGTCAAGCGAAAGCGGAGCCGGCCCCGTGAGGAGCGCAAAAGCGGAGGCGAGCGAGTCTTCGCCGTGCGGCAACGCGAATACGACCTTTGAAAGCCCGCGCCGATTCATCTGGCGATCAGCCTTTTTATAAAGTTCTTTGTCGGTTTCGTCAGATGTCTTTTTGGCTTCGTCCATTAACTCTCGAATAGCCTCGTCGCCTATCGTCTCCCAATTCGCGGGCGGGCAAAACGAGATCGCGGGCAAATAGCGAACGCGATTTTTGCAATCTAAATTCCCCGCGAAAACCGCCGCGCAAAACAATGCCAGAGCAAACAAAATTCTCATAAACGCTCCTTAAAGTCAAATTTCGCCGCTTGCGATCTTGTAGATCGTGAGAGCAATCATCAGCACATAAACCGCTAAAATCGCGCGTTTGTGCAACTCAGCCGAGACGCGCCGCGCGGCGGTTATACCAAAACGCACGCCGAGCAGAGCGCCGATCGCCAGCGGCAAGCCTTTGACGAAATCCACATATCCCAAAACCCAGTAGGTAACAAACGCGCTAGAGCCCACAAAAAGGACGAAAAACAAACTTACCGAGACGGCTTGCTTGATCCCCACGCCGAAAAATCCGTTTAAGAACGCGACCACAATAAAACCGCCGCCGATTCCGACAAGCCCCGCGTAAGCCGCCGTAAGCAGCCCGATCGCGAACATTACGACGAAATTGGCGCGGCGCGGCGCGCTCTCGCCTTCGGCTTTCGCAAACAAACTTTTTGCAAACGTCAAAAGAAGGACGCTAAGAAACAAGATCGCCGCCAAATGCGCGGATATAAAATGCAAGAGATACGCGCCGCAGGAAGCGCCAAGCAGCCCGCCCAAACCCAACGGCAGATATTCGCGAGGCGAAAATAACCGATCGCGCGCGTTGATAAAGTTCCCGTAAATTGAGGAAAATGTCATCTGCATTGTGGATAAGGCGATCGCGGCTTTAACGCCCTCGCCCGCCGCGAGACATAGCGGCACTACTACGATCCCGCCGCCGATCCCAAAAAACCCGCTCGCGATCCCAGCTAAAACGCCCGCCGCGAGAAATATCAGGATTTCCAAAATTAAATCTTAAAGCGCGAGACGCTGTTGCGAAGCTGCTCCGCTAAAGATTCCAAGCCTTTTGCGATCTCCTCGTTCTCTCTGGCGGCGAGCGCGTTTTGTTCCGCGTGCCCCTTTATGTTTTCTACGCCGCTTGAGATCGCCTCTAACGCCCCCTCCTGCTCGTTTAACGCTTTGCTCACAAACGCGATCGCTTGCGAAACTTTCACCGAGCCGTTGCTGATCTCCGTCATTCTGGATTTCGCGTCTTCGGCGAAACTCGCGCCTTTTTCTACGAGAC
>JAITUT010000031.1 GCA_031286325.1 Helicobacteraceae bacterium | reverse complement strand
CGACTCATCACACCCTCCTAGCCCTCTTTGCGAAGCCTAATTTGGCGATGCGATAGTAGATTGTGGATTCTGGCACGGTTACTTCGTGGCGATCGCGGATATAATCTTGCATTTTATAGACAGACCATTCTTCGCGGCTTTCGCCTAAAACGCGGATTAGATCGGAGAAAATTCCGCTGTCGTATTTGGGGTTGCCCTCTTTGCGACCAGCGCGTTTGGGGCGCAACATTTCAAGACCGCCTTGATTAAAGAGGTTCAAACACTTTGTAACGGTTTCGCGATTGACGATCAGCGATTCCGCGATCGCCTGCAAACTCATATCAGGCTCGCTCAAAAGTTTTTCAACGATCATCAAACGCAAGCGGAATACGCCGTCATTTGTGTTCTTGATAGTGCGGCGGATCACGCCTACGGGAATGTCCTTGCGAATGGTGGCGACTCTCATCTCTTGCCTCTCTTTGGTTTGAAAAAAATTAAGCAAAAAATATGCCAAACTCGCCGCTTTTGGGTTAAAGGCTTATTTTCATACCATTACGAAATTTTTGACGACTTAAAAGGCAAACGATGTTCGGAATGGGTTTTGGCGAAGTTTTGTTTATCGCGCTAATCGCGATTGTCTTTCTGGGTCCGGACAAATTGCCGAACGCTATGGTCAAGACCGCCAAATTTTTCCGCGCCGTCAAAAAGCATTTGACGGAAGCAAAAGCCGCGATTGACAGCGAGATAAATTTAAGCGAGCTTAAAAGCGACGCGCTGGAATACAAAGAAAAACTTAAAAAAGAAGTAAACGCCGCCGCGACTCCGCCTTCAGAAATCAAAAGCGTCGCCGAAACGGGGCGCGAAATCAAAGATTTGTTCGGCGATCTAAGCGATCTGAACAAAAAAGAAAAGGCTTCTAATGCTTGAAGACTTGCGCCCGCACATTGAGGAGCTCCGCAGCCGCCTGATTAAAATCTGCGCCGCGCTTTTCATCACATTTGTCCTATGTTTTGTCTTTTGGCAACCGATTTTGGAGTGGATTTCACAGCCTCTTAAAAACGCGCTTTCGGGTTCAAGCGAGGTCATCGCCTACAAAATGGGCGAGCAGTTTTTCACGGCGATTTTAGTCTCGTTTTTCAGCGCGCTTTTAATTAGTTTGCCTGTAATTTTCTACCAAATTTGGGCGTTTGTCGCGCCCGGATTATACGCGAACGAGAAAAAATTCGTAATCCCATTCGTGCTGGGGGCTACTATAATGTTTTTGCTCGGCGCGGCGTTCGCGTACTATATTGTTTTTCCGTTTGGTTTTGAATACCTTGTGAATTTTGGGCAAGAGATCGTTACCGCAAAAATCAGCATAGGCGAGTATTTGGGATTTTTCCTAAAACTTATATTTGGTTTTGGAGTCTCTTTTGAGCTTCCAGTGTTTTGCTTTTTTTTAGCAAAAATCGGTTTAATTACAGATCGCGCTTTGAAAGAATTTTTTCGTTACGCGATCGTCCTCATTTTTATATTCGCGGCGATCTTAACGCCGCCCGATGTTTTAACGCAAGTTTTAATGGCGTTGCCGCTAATTACTTTATACGGCGTTTCGATTATAATTGTCAGAATGGTAAATCCATATAAAGACGAAGAGTAATTTGTCGTTTAATTTAGAAGATTACGATTACTATTTGCCGAATAATTTAATCGCGAATTACCCGCTCGCCGATCGCGCTTCGTCAAAATTACTCGTATATAATAGAAAAAACGATGAAATTACGCATACGATCGTGCGCGAAATTGATCAATTTATCCCGCGCGAGCACGCTTTAATTTTTAATAATTCCAAAGTAATAAAAGCAAGAATTTTCGGTGAAAAGTCAAGCGGCGGAAAAATAGAGATTTTGATCGCGCGGGATACCTCAAACGGCGTGTTATCGCGCGTGAAAGGCAAAGTGCGCGTAGGATCGCGCCTAGTTTTCGCGGCAAATTTAACGGCGATCGTTGCGGAAACTTTTGACAACGGCGATCGCGTTCTAAAATTCTTTGAAAACGAAAATGCTATAAATTTCGCGCGCTTAATAGAAATTACCGATAAGATCGGCGTGGTCCCTCTGCCTCCGTATATTAAACGCGCGGCGGAAATTAAAGACATAGATTCTTATCAAAGCTGTTTTGCGAAAATTTACGGGAGCGCGGCGGCTCCTACGGCGTCTTTGCACTTTGATCAAAACCTATTGGAAACTCTACGAAAAAATCATAACTTCGCGGAGATCACTTTGCATATTGGTTTAGGTACTTTCGCGAATATAGAAGCGAATGATATTCGCGATCATAAAATGCACTTTGAAAGTTATTTTATAAGCGAAAAAGCGGCGGAAATTATTAACTCGGATCAACAAATTTTAGCTATCGGCACGACAGCTTGCCGCGCTACGGAATTTTATTTCAGAAACAAAGAGCTTTCTGGCGAATGCGATCTATTCTTAAATCCAGAAAATCCCCCAAAAAGAATAAACGCTTTAATGACAAATTTTCACTTGCCCAAATCTACATTATTTATATTGATTTCGTCTATGATCGGGCTCGAAAAAACGCGCGAAATTTACGCCGCGGCGATCGCAAATAAATATCGCTTTTTTAGCTACGGAGACGCAATGCTGATAATCTAAAACGGCTCGACGTCAACACGTTCTTCCGCGCCCAAACGCTCCTCAGTCGGCGGCGGCAAATGATCGCTCTGCATCCTTGATACAAACTCATAAACTCTGTCTTGCAGCCCGTCATTCGCACACCTCGCGACCTCCAAAAATTCGCGCCGCGCCTCTAAAATCCAGCTGGGGTAGAGTTTGTGAAAGTGCGCGATCCGTCGGATAATTTTGTTGATTACAGCGTAGTTCGCGGCGTATGCGGCTAGGTAAAAAAGCACGCGCTCGGCGAAAAATTTGCGATCGTCATTGTCGGTGAATTGAATTTCGCCCGCCGCTTTGATTTTGGCGTTTGTATCGCCTATTTGCTCGCCTGAGGCTACCAGCGCGGCGAAAATTTTGGCGTAAAAATCTATGCGATCGTCATTGCCAAAAAGCGCGGCGAAGATGTTTTTATAGGACACGATTAACTCCTTGCGAAAGCATCGCTCTCGCTCGTTTTATTTCTCGCGGCAAGAAAGCCGCCGCCATAAATGGCGGAAATTATAAGCTTTGTTTTAACACTATCTTGCTTTCTTCGACGGAATTTTGCCCAACATTTACTAAATAAACAATCGCCGTAAGTTCTGTGATTTTTCTTAAGTTGCGTATAAGCAATACGCCAAAAAGTAATTTTTTATTTAATTAAATATTATTGTGATAGTATCGCGTCTTTTAACGAACAGGAGAATAAAATGGGCATAGATCAAAACGCGGCTCAATTCTTGCGCCATTGCAAGGAAAACGGCGTTAATTTTGAAAACACTGCGCAAATAGGCAGGCAAAATTGCGATTTCTCCTCTGAATTGGGGGGGGGGGAGAATGGATAAAGTCTGGCGATTTTGCCGAACCGTTTTTTCGGTTTCTTGGAGCAAAAAATGTAGAAAGCATAGATTATAGCGACTATCAGCAAGCCGGCATTATCCACGATATGAATTTGCCTATAAGCGAAAATCTAAAGGAAAAGTTTTCCGTCGTTATAGACGGGGGAACATTAGAACACGTGTTCAACTATCCCGCGGCGATTAGAAATTGTATGGAAATGGTTCAAACAAGCGGACATTTGATTTTAATTACTCCGTCAAATAATTGGTTCGGGCACGGATTTTATCAATTTTCTCCAGAACTGTTTTTCTCTCTCTTAAATGAAAGAAACGGTTTTACGGAAACGCGGATTTTTGCGCAAAATGATTCTTCGCGATGGTTCAGAATTAAAAACCCAAAAGAGATAAAACGCCGCGTTGATTTGCCTTGCGCCACAAAAAACCCGTTTTTAATTTACGCAGTTTCTAAGAAAATAAAGGCAATACCTGAAAAATTGGAAGTCTTGCAAAGCGATTATGTTGACTTATGGGAAAGCGAAAAGAATGCGAGCGGCAAGGTTGCCAGAAAATCTACTTTATCTTCTATCAGAGAAATTATTCCGGAAGATATTAAAAAATCATCAGACCGTTCATTGAAATTATTTGGCGAAAAAGGCAAAAAATGAGGCTGTTTTATCAAGAGGTAAATTTCAATTCTTAAATTTATTGCCGCCCGCGCCGCTTGATTATGTTCTGTATTTCAGCGGGGATCGCAAGAGTTGATAGATCGCGCCCGTCGGCGAGCGCGGCGCGAATTTCAGTAGCGTTAATTTTGCCGCCCAAAGTCTTACGATCTACAATCTCTAACGGCAAAACCCCCTCAAACCAGCTCGCGTCCTCCGCGCTGCCCGCAAAATATATATTGGGCGCGGGCAAATTTCGCGCCGCGATCTGGGCTAAGACAAACTCCGCCCACTCGCGTTTTGTCTTCGCGCCGATGTCGCGTATCACCAAAATTTTCAAACGTCCGCTTGCGATCTCGGCGGGAAAAACCGCCTCGATCATCTCCCGTCGCTCATCGTCGCTGAAAATATTTCGCTCGTCAATTTTGCCCGCGGAACCAATCGCCGCAATCGCCGTTTCGCGTCGCGCCAACATTCGCGCGATCAAAAGGCGGTGTCCGTTATGAAGCGGCTGTAAACGCATAACCCCAAGCGCGGTTTTTTTCATAGCGCGTATTATATGGAATAGTGCTTGCTTATTTATTGTAATTTTTCGCTTCCACAGAAAGGATATGAATGCGCGCGCTGTTTTTTGGGCTTTTGCTGGCGCTAGTTGCGTTTGGCAAGGACAACTTCATCTTTGACTATCAAGCAAACAAGGCTATGAACGATCGCATAGAACGGCTTGAACGCGAAATAGGGCAATTAAAGGGACAGTCGGCGAACTTGCAAAACGAGCGCGATGATTTGGCGCGGCGCAACGCGGCGGCGGGCGAAAAAACAAATATGCTTTTGGCGCAAATTGAACGTTTGCAGGGCGAGATCGCGGCGCAAAACGCGAGGATCGCGGGTATCGCCAGACAAAAAACCACGATCGTGATGTCGGCTCCCGAACCCTCGCAAAAAACGTCCTCAAAAGCTAAAACTCCGCCTAGAAATACGATCGTACAAGGGATCGGCGATGATGTAGCGGGGCGGCTCGACAACATTGAAAACGATATTAACGGGCTTAAAAGCGCGGTTCGCGCCCTCGCCGACAAAATCGCGCACACTCCGAAAAACGCGGGAACGGACGGCGAAACGCAAGAAGTTGATCCGATGTTGGAGATGAAGGTCGCGGACATTGAGAGCCGCCTTGATTCGTTTGTAAAGTTGCTGAAAACAGGCGGCGTGATGAGCGGTATGCCATTTGAGGAGTATTTTTCATTCACGAAACAGCATTTGGAATATTTTATTTTAGGGCTTTTGGGCTTTATTCTTTTGCTCTTTTTAATGGTCGTCGCCGCGCTGGGTCGCGCCGGACGCGCCGAAGGCAAAATTACGCAGCTTGTGAAACTCTACCAAAGCAGCAGCCGCAAATTTGAGGATCGCAAGTAAGAAGATCAGAGCTTTTGAGCGAAACGGAAAAGTAACCGCGATCTTCGAGGGGTCAATGGGTAATGCCCTCGCTAAATGCTAGCAATAACGCGATCTGTTTGTGATCGCGCGGCATTTAAGAGCTACGAAACCCAAATAAAAAACCTATTGTTCCCGCCGTAATCGCGGTAGTAGGGGCGAACTGCGTTCGCCCGTCTCTGTGATCGCCGTTATGCCGCTTGAATTATCATTTTCTTTGCGATCGGCGATCAGGAAGTTGCCGCGAAAGTTGTAAGCCCGCTAACGCCGCGCTGATTCTTTCGCGAATTTAAGCGTTTATTTTTTCAAATAAGCGCGGGGATCGGCAGTTAATTTAATGGAAATTTTGGTATAATAAACGTTTAAATTTTAATGTTAGGTTTTAATATGCACAGCACAGCACAGCACAGCACAGCACAGCACAGCACAGCACAGCACAACGTAACGCGGCGCGGCACAACTAGCCGCTCTTTATACTTTATACCAACGATTTTTTCTCTCTTCAATTCAATCTCATATAAGGGGGCTTATATGAGATAAATCCCAAATCACGTCGTTTTGTTATGTAGGGGCAACGGGCGAACACAGTTCGCCCCTACGGTTCGCCCGATTTCGCGTTTTGCGATAGCAAGCGTTCGCCGTAAAGCCTTATGTTCCCGTTGCGTTAAGCGCAACGGGCGCAAATTGTCCAGCAGGGCTGAACGGCAATTTGCGAGGTTTCCAAAGGCAAAGCCTTTGGTCGCAAGGACGAGCTTTGCTCGTCTGCGAAGTTTTTGAAAGGAAGCAAATGAAAAGGATTTTGATCGCTATTTTATCGGCGACGGCTTTGCTGGCGACGGGGTGCTCAAGCCCAAAGGCGAGTAACGAAAACCCAGATTACAAAGTTTATATATTGGATAAAACGGCTCGTTTTGATAAGGAGAGCGGCAAGTGTATGGATATGAACGGTAATTTGCTCCCCGGCAAAGCGAAGGTGCAAGAAGTCGACAAATACGGTGATATGCGCGTAAGACTTTGTATTGACGGCGAGGCAATAGAGCAACATTTATACTATAAGGACGGTGTGCGGGGCTCCACCGTACCATTAAAAAACGGTAAACGCGAAGGGGTAAAGAAGACTTTCTACGACTACAATAACGGGCTACTTAAAGAAGAGAGACCATACAAAAATGGCGTTACGGACGGGATTGTCAAAACTTATGACTGGTACGACGGTAGGTTAAAGCAAGAGGTCGCGTGGAAAAATGGCGCGAAAGAGGGCGAAGCGAAAGTTTTCAGGGAAAACGGCAAATTTTTTGCCGTAGTTACATACAAAAAGGACAAAGCGATAAGCGGCGTTTGCCATTTAACGAACGGTCAAAAAGTCCCTTTAACAGGGGTTGAGTTAGAGAATTGGAATAGGGGAGGATCTATAACTTGCGATTGAGTCGCGCGATGGTTGTCGCCGCAAAACGTTGGTTTGCGATCTATAGTTCAAAACGCGAAACGCGACAAAAACGCTTTACCGCTGGGCGAACACAGTTCGCCCCCCACAATATCAGGGCGATCGCCCTTTTGTCGCGTTTCCGCGAGAAGTAATGAGAGCTGCTTACCAATTTAACAATAAAAACAGCGAAGACAAAAAATAATTCGCGAGAAATAACGCGACCGATGCGCTCACAACCGCTTGCGTCGTGGCGAGCCCCACGCCCTTTGCGCCGCCTTTCGCGTGGTAGCCGATATATGTCGCGATCGCGGCGATCAAATATCCGAAGACCAAACCTTTAACGCAGCCTTGCAAAAAATCGCCGACCTGCGCGTAGGCATAGATCGTGCGCATATACGCGGTTGGATTCACGCCCAGAGCGTAAGAGGCTAGAGCGTAGGCGCAGTAATTCGCCACGAGGTCAAAGACGGCGACCAAAATCGGCGCGGAGATAAACGCCGCCAAGACGCGCGGCGCGATCAAGTAGGCTTTGGAATTTACCGAAAGCGCCTCAATCGCGTCAATTTGCTCCGTAACGCGCATCGTGCCTAATTCCGCCGCCATTGCGCTCGCGGCGCGGCTGATTAGCATTAGCGCGGTGAAAACGGGTCCTAATTCGCGCCCGATCGCGAGAAATATCGCGTAACCCATCATATTTTCCGCGCCGAATTGGTGAAAGGCGCCATAGAGCTGGATTGACATCACCATTCCAGTAAAAGCGGCGGTCATAATAACCACGACAAGGCTATTCGCGCCGATCGCCTCAATTTGCCGCGCAAAGAGTTTGTGGCGCAAGGGCGGCGTGAAAAATATCGGCAGAAATCGCGCCTGAAAGATCGTGAAAGCGCCGATCGCGATCAGGTAAGCGACTATGAGGCGCGCCGCCGCCGCGAATGGTTTTCCAAGAGCGTATAAAAATTTTTCAAACATGTCTTCCCGATCATTTCCCGCGCTAATTTACGCGGATTTTAACATTTTGCAAAATTAGATAAAATTGCCGATTTTGAAATAAACCTAAAAGGTAAAACAATGGCTGAAAAAGACGAAGAGCAACCGCAACAAGCCGCGCCCAAAAAAAGTCCGATGCTTTTAATTATCATCGGCGCGGTCGCGCTGGTAATGATAGTTTTGCTTGTGGCGATATTGCTCGTGTTCAGCGGCGGCAACCAGCAACAATCACCCGGAGGGGGCGGTACGCTACCTAGAATGGCGCCCGGCGTGGCTCCGGGGGTGGAGGGAAATTTAGGTCCGATCGCGGATTTGAAAGACCAATTCATCGTCAATTTGCTCGGCAATGACGGGCGGCGTTATCTGAAAGTGCGGATTTCGGTGGAGCTTTCCAACAAAAGCGTGGGCGAGGAGTTCACCAACAAAACGCCAAAAATCCGCGATGTGATCATTCAGCAGCTTTCGTCTAAACGTTTTGACGAAATTTCAACGGAGACGGGCAAAACGCGCCTGCGCGAGGAGCTGAAAAACAACATCAACCGCTATTTGATTGACGGACAGGTGAAAGATATATTTTTCACTGATTTTGTGATTCAATAGCCGCTTTCCGCCGCTAGACCTTTTAAGAGCCTAGAAAATATGGGTTTCTTGAAAGGTTAATGACGAGGCGGCGTTTTCATAGTAACTTTAAGATTTTTTAACGTTATTTTAAGGTCATTTTAGACGATTTTTGCCTCCGCGCTATTTGTTTCATCTGTTTTATTCGCAAGATCGCCTTTAAGCAAACGCGCTCATCAACCAATCTGTTTTTCAGCCGTAACTAACGCCGCGCCTAATGAGAAAGAGTTGGCGTTTTTACGGGCGTAAAAAAATGCGGCGGAGCAAAACTATGCGGAGGGGCGCAAACCAGAACACGATTTTGCGTAGCCTGATCCGCCGTAAGGTAGCGAGGCGCTTGCAGACATTTATATGCCGTTTGGCTTTTCAACTACGTTATATTATGTTTTTATTATATCATTCATTAATTTTTGCGTAAAAAGAGTAAACGTAAGCGCTACGGTTGGGCTTGCCGCTTGCCCGAAGCGCTTACTTGCTTGTGTTTTTCGCGTATTTGAAACCAACGCTCAAACTATTTTTTGTATCCGCATTTTTGACACGCGCCATTCGCGTCTAACGCAATGCCGCATAACGGGCAACGATCTTTTTCCGTTAGCCGCTCTTTTAGCTGCTCTTTCCCGTATTCCTGCGTAGCGCCGTTTACTCCGCTCGTGAAAGTGAGTTTAACAATGTTAAGTTTGTCTTTCAGCAGATCGTAAACGATTTTGATCATACCCTCAACGGTCATCGTTTCTTTTGTAACAACCAAACGACACTCCGGATACGCCGTCGCGAGTTCCGTCTTGAAAGCGGGACCTTTTTGTTTATTGCTTGGCGCCCCGTTCTTAATGCCTTGCGCTTCATAAACGCTAAGGATCGCTGGAAGCAACGGGTCGTCCTCCCTTAAAACTAGAGCGTGGTCAAAGTTTTGTAAAACTTCCCAAGCGATTTTCCTAATCTCATTACACGGGAATACCATATTGACCCCCGTATTAACAGTATCTTCAACTTCAATCGTCAGTATTCCCGTATGCCCGTGCAAATACTGCGCCTCGCCTTTGAACCCGTAAAACCTATGGGCGTACTGCAAGTCTAATGTAGTGAAACTTCTCATAGCTCCTCTCCTTGTTTATTGGATTCTTTTGCGATTCCCATAATCTGTTTATAATACCATACAACTATCTCTCCTGTGAAGATATTTTTTATTAAATTGGTATAAAACAAATTGAATTTTAGCTTACGTTTGCGGTAAGTTCTTAGAAGATCGCCGCAAAGAGGCAAAACGGGCGCGGAAAAGTTTAGAACGCGCTCCCAATATGTGAGAACGCGTTTATCAACAATTACAACAGCTTTCCCGTATCTTCTGGCAAAAAACAGTTTTCAACAAAGCCGCAAGACCCATATACGGCGCAATAGTTCGGCGGCAACCGAGCAAGATACAGGGTCATTTCGCCTTTGAGGTAATTGGCATTCGCCGATCGCGCCCGAACGCGCGATCGGAGATTTTCGTACCGATCGCCGCTTGCGATCTCTTATATTCGTTGCGCTTGATCATTCGCGCGACTTTTTCGGCGATCTCTAGGTCGTAACCCATCGCCGCGACCTCGTTAGTGGAATAATCCTCCTCCACCAAAAGCTTAATTATCGGGTCTAAAACCTCGTATTCGGGCAGTTCGTCGCTGTCTTTTTGCCCCTCTCGCAACTCCGCGCTGGGCGGTTTCGTCAAAGTCGCTTCGGGAATCGCCGCGCCCAAAGAATTGCGATACCGCGCGAGGTCATAGACCATAGTTTTTAAGGCGTCTTTGATCGGCGCGAAACCGCCCGCCATATCGCCGTAGAGCGTGGCGTAACCGACCGCGATCTCGCTCTTGTTGCCAGTCGAGAGCAACAAATGCCCGAATTTGTTGCTGATCGCCATTAGAATCGCGGCGCGGATTCTCGCCTGCAAATTTTCCTCCGCCAAGCCCGCTTGCGTACCAGTAAAAAGCGGGGCTAACGCGCGATCATAGGCGTTCGCTAGATCGTTTATCGCGATCGTTTCGGCGCGGATTTTCAGATTCGCGGCTAATGCGAGCGAATCGTCAATGCTGCCCCGCGAACTGAATTTTGAGGGCATTAAAACACCCAAAACATTTTCCGCGCCCAGCGCGTCTGAGGCGATCGCGGCTGTAAGCGCGCTGTCAATGCCGCCGCTCAAACCCAAAACCGCGCTTGTGAAGCCGTTCTTTGCCGCGTAGTCTTTTAAGCCTAATTTAAGCGCTTCATAGATCGCGGCGATCTCGTCTGGAACTGCTTCTATTCTATTCAGAGCCGCAGGGGTTTCGGAGAAATTTAAGTTTAATTTAATTTGATCGCGCGCGATTAGCGGATCGGAATCTTTACCCGCCGATCTCGCCCGCGCGTCTTTCAAACGCGCCCTGAAACTCTCCTCCAAATCAATCTCCGCGATCAGCAAATCCTCCGCGAAACTCTTTGCCCGCGCCACGCACTCGCCGCGCGGGTTCGCGATCCCGCTTTCACCCGCGAAAACAAGCTCGTCTTGTGCGCCGACAAGATTCGCGTAAATCAAAAACGATCTTAAATCGCGCGCGCGCGAAGCGATCAGTTCGCGCCGCGCCGCCGTTTTCGCCGCGCTAAATGGCGACGCGTTGATCGTAATTAGCGCGTCCGCCGCGTCAATTTGCGCCAAAACGCGGTTATCCCACAAATCCTCGCAAATAAGCACGGCAAATTTCGCGCCGCAAGCCTCAAAAACTAGCGATCGCGACCCGCGCGCGAAATATCGCTCCTCGTCAAAAACCCCGTAATTCGGCAACGCGCGTTTGCGATAAACCGCCTTAATTTCGCCCTCCGCCAAAAGCGCGGCGGCGTTAAAAATATCGCCCTCGCGATCTACGAAACCTACGATCGCGGCGATTTGGCGCGTTTCGGCGGCGATCGCTCGCAAAGCCGCGAGATTTTGCGCGATAAAGTCGGGCTTGAAAAGTAAATCCTCAGGCGGATAACCTGTGATCGCAAGTTCGGGAAAGATCGCGAGGCTAGCGCCTAACTCGCGAGCGGCGGCGATCGCGGCAAGAATTTTAGATGTGTTTTCGCCGATCGCGCCTACCGCAAAATCAAGTTGCGCCAGCGCGATTTTTAAGGTCTTCAAAACCCTGCCGCCGCCAAGATCGGCGCGAGATTATCTATGAAAGCGCCCGTCCAAAACGCCGAAGTTACGACCGCGAACGCCGCAACGCCGAGTACCAATTTCAGCGCGAGCGTACCGTTTTGGTAGTAGATCGTGCCGTCATTTTCCGTAGGATCGCGCAGGAACATAAAGACGATGAGCTTCAAATAGTAATAGACCGCGATCGCGCTATTGACGAGCATTATTATCGCGAGCCAGATGTGATCGGTGCGGAGCGCCTCGCCGATTAGGTAAATTTTGCCGAAAAAGAGCGCGAACGGCGGGATTCCCGCGAGCGAAAGCATAAAGATCGCCATTATCACCGCGCCCATTGGGCTGATTTTGACCATTCCCGCGAATTTCGTGTATGGGTGATCGTAGCGAATATCCCAGACTTTGCTTGAATGGCGCGTGAGCCAGAGCATAGAAAAGGCGCCGAGGTTTGTGAATAAAAAGAGCGTCCAGTAGAGGAATAAGCCGATGTGCGCTTCCGTTGTGGAAATTACCAAAGCGCCGATTACGAACCCCGCGTGCGAAACGCTGCTGTAAGCTAACATTCGCTTTACGCCGTCTTGCACGAGCGCCAGTAAGTTGCCGATTGTCATCGTGGCGGCGGCGGCGAGAAACAACAGCATATAAACGATCTGATCGCCGCTGTCCGCCAAAAAGTCAAAGACGCGGATCGCTACGGCAAAACCCGCGATCTTCGGCACGATCGACATATAGCCAGCCATTGGCGCGCTTGATCCCTCATAGACATCGGGCGTCCAAGTGTGAAAGGGCACGACTGAAAGTTTGAAGCCGATTCCCGCCAGCAGAAACGCGCTTGCGGCGAGAATTAGCGCGGTATCCGAGCCGCCTCTGTTTATAAAGACGCGCTCAATTTCGGCGAGATTTAAGCTGCCAGTCGCCGCGTAGAGGAGCATCGCGCCGAACGCCATAAGCCCCGCCGCCAGCGCGCCCATTGTGAAATACTTGATCGCCGATTCCAGCGATTTGTCGCGGCGGTGCATACTGATGATCGCGTATAAAGCGAGGGAGGCGGTTTCAAGCCCCAGCATAATCATCACGAGGTTGTTGCTCGAAACCATAAGGGCGAATCCCGCGACCATAAACAAAAATAGCGCGTAAAATTCCGCGAATTGATACTCTAAAAACCTCACGCCTGTTAACGCGAGCGGGATAAAGAGCAATGAAGCGCCGATAATAATCCACTGCGAAGCCTGCGTTAAGCCGTCAATGAGGAGCATATTATAGAAACTATCGCGCGCTAAATCCACAAAAAATAGCAACGCCAAACTCACGATAAGCGAGATCATCGTAACCGCCACAAAAAATCCGCGCTGAACATCCTTGACAAACAGGTCAATCGCCAAGATCGCGATACCGCCCAAAACCAACGCCAAAACAGGCAAAAGCAAGGTAAAGTCAAATTGAAGCATTATCGTCCCCCTACCATAGGCTGATTAACTTGCGCCAGACGATCCTTTGTCGCGTCCCTGTTATCGGTAGCGCGCATATACATAATTTGCACGATACTTTTACTCGCCGCGTCAATCGGCGCAAGCACGGGCTTGGGGTAAATCCCCAGCCACGCCACGACCAAGACGAGCGGCACAAGGGCGAAAAGCTCGCGGCGGTTTAAGTCTTTGAGATTCTTGTTCTCTTCAACGACAACCGCGCCGTAGAAAGTTTTGCGATAGAGGTTGAGCATATAGACCGCGCCCAAAATTATTGAAGTGCCCGCGAGCAACGCCATTACGGGGCTTGACCTAAAATAACCCAGCAGCGACAAAAACTCGCCGATAAAGCCCATTGTGAGCGGCAAGCCCGCCGAAGCCATAGCCATAAACATAAAGATCGCCGAATATATAGGCATCACGCTCGCGATCCCGCCAAATTCGCTCATCTGCTTCGTATGGCGGCGATCGTAGATCACGCCGACTAGCATAAACAAAGCGCCCGAAATGATCCCGTGGCTTAACATAAAAAAGACCGAGCCGCCGATTCCCTCGGGGTTCAGCGCGAAAGTTCCCAAGATAATTACGCCCATATGACTAATTGAGCTGTAAGCGATAACTTGTTTGATGTCTTTTTGCGCGAACGCGATCATCGCGGCGTAGATCACCATTATAATTCCAAGCCAGCCCATAAACGGCGCAAAATAGACGGAGGCGTCTGGAAAGAGCGGCAAGCTAAACCTAACAAAACCGTAAGTTCCCATTTTCAAGAGTACCGCCGCCAGCAACACGGAGCCGATCGTGGGCGCTTGCCCGTGCGCGTAAGGCAGCCAAGTGTGAAACGGGAACATCGGAACTTTCACCGCGAAGCCTATGCCCATTGCGATAAAGAGCCAGAGTTGCAGCTCGTATGGCGTAGCGAGGCGATACCATTCGAGCAAATTGAATGTAATTACACCCGTCTGCGAGTAGAAAAACCACGCTAAATAAATGATCGCGAGCAACAAAAAGAGCGATCCGATAAAGGTATATAGGAAAAATTTAACCGCCGCGTAAATTCTGTTGCCGCTCCCCCACGCGCCGATAATGTATAGCATCGGCACGAGCGAAAACTCCCAGAAAAAGTAAAACAAAATGACGTCCATAGCGCAAAATACGCCGATCATCGTCATTTCCAGCACGAAAATTGACGCCGTAAGGTTTTTGAGCCGCTCCAAATCGCCCAAGCCCACGATCGCAATTAGCGTAATAAAGGCGCTTAGGACGACTAAAAATAACGAAATGCCGTCAACGCCGACATAATAACTTATGCCGAGCGGCTCTATGATCGTTACTTGCTTCACAAATTGCAAATCTTGCGCCGCGTTGTAGTCAAAGAGACACCACAGACTAAGCGCGATAAAAAGCTCCACCGCCGCCACGCCGATCGCGTAAAGCCTGATCTGCTCTTTGGGTATGAAAAAGCATAGGATCGCGGCTATTAGCGGCAGAAATATCAGAATTGTCAAGATATTAGACACTTACACTCCTTTAAAAAATCGCGCGATAAAGACGATCGCGAGCAGCGCGGTAACGCCCGCGCCCATCCAACGCAACATATAAGAGAGGCTCCCCGTGTGGGTCTCTCTGAGTTTGCCGCTCGCCGTCATCACGAGTTTTGCGACCATATCCACCATAAAATCCACCGCCTTTAAGTCCATTTTAATCCACGCGATTTCGCTCAACTTCATATACGGCGCGATAATCGCCTTTTTGTAGAGCGCAGGTATAAACCACTCGTTTGAGAGGAATTTGAATACTGGGTTTTGTTGCCAGCTTTTGGCAAAACCGCCCTTAAATTGGTAACGCCAGACGGCGAAACCTATTGAAGCCAGCACGATCGCGAGGGTCAAAAATATCAAGCCGATCGCGATTGAGTGATCCATTTCGGGCATATTGACTTTGAGCATTTTGCTCACAAGATCGCTGTAAAAATGCTCGAAAAATCCCGCGATCACAGCGAGAATCGCCAGCGGCGCGATCGCTACCAGCATAAATTTCGGCGCTTCGTGCGGGTGAATGTGGAGTTTTTCGTAGTTCGCTTCTTTGCCGAAAAATACCATCATCACTACGCGGAAGCTATAAAACGCCGTCATAGCCGCGGTCGTAAGTAAAACTGCCCAGATTAAAGCATTACCGCTGCCGAAAGCGACTTCAAGGATTTTGTCTTTTGAGAAAAAGCCCGCGAAAGGATAAATCCCCGCGAGCGCGACTGACGCGATCGTCATCATTATCGCCGTGGGCTTCATCGCCGCGTAGAGGCGGCCCATTTTGCGAATGTTAAGCTCGTCGTGCATCGCGTGCATTACGTTGCCCGCGCCCAAAAAGAGCAGCGCCTTGAAAAACGCGTGCGTCATTAGGTGAAAGAGCGCGATCCAATAGTAACCAAGCCCAGCCGCGACAAACATATAGCCAAGCTGCGAGAGCGTGGAGTAGGCGATAATCCGTTTAAGGTCGGTTGCCACCAACGCCATACTCGCCGCGAAAAACGCGACAAACGCCCCCAAATGCGCGACAAATAAACTCACATCGCTTGTGATCGTGTAAAGCGGGCTGGCGCGCACCAAAAGATAAACCCCCGCCGTAACCATCGTAGCGGCGTGGATTAGCGCGGAAACGGGCGTAGGACCCTCCATCGCGTTCGCAAGCCAAGTGTGCAAAGGAAATTGCGCCGATTTGCCCATTGCGCCTATAAAGAGCAAGATCGCGATCCACTGCAAGATACCGATCTCAAGTTCGCGCATTCTGTCAAAGACTGTTGTGTATTCAAGCGACCCCGTGTGCCAATAAATTAAGAAAATACCCAAGAGCATTCCCAGATCGGCGATACGGTTCATAATAAACGCCTCGTTCGCCGCCCAAGAGGCGAACGGCTTGTGATACCAGAAGCCAATGAGCAGATATGAGCAGAGCCCAACGCCCTCCCAGCCTATAAAAAGCCCCAAAAAGTTGTCGCTCATTACGAGCGTCATCATTGAGAAAACAAACGCGCTGAGGTAACTGAAAAAGCGGTTAAAGCCTTTGTCGTGCGCCATATAGCCTACGGAATAAACGTGCACGATCGTAGAGACGATCGTAACGACCGCCATCATTACTACGCTGATTTGATCGGCGGCGAAACCGAAAGCGAGGTTTAGATGCCCTGAGTTGATCCAGTCAAAGAGTTTGACGCGCACCGCCTCGCCGCTTGTGTAAATATGCGCAAGCAGGATAAACGAGGCGATCATTGAAACGCCCAGAAGCAGGCACGGCACAACGCCGGCGATCGGGTTTTTCTCGCGCGAGCCGAAGAATAGCCCCGCAAAGAGCGATCCCGCGAGCGGAGAAAATAATGCTATGAGAACAAGCGCTTCCATTTAAGCTTCCCTCCTAAACTTCTCGCGGGGATAAAATTCCCGCTGCGATCAAAGAGCTCCGCAAGACGGTTCGCGTTTCTTCGCCCCCTCGCCTTTGGAAACCTTGAAATTTGCCGCTGCGCCCAGTCGCGCGATTTTCGCCCGCCGCGCTGCTCATCGCCGCTGTATTGCCGCGATCGCGGCTGGAACATAAGGTTTTGTTTGCAAACAACTCGCTTCTCATTTTCAGCCTCTCATATTCTTAATCACATTGAGATCGAGCGATCCCTTGCGTTTGTAGAGCAAAATTAAAAGCCCAAGCCCCACCGCGACCTCCGCCGCCGCGATCGCCACAATAAAAAAGGCGAACATCTGCCCGTCCATATTGCCCAAATAGCGCGAGGCGGCGACTAAGCCGACATTCACGGCGTTCAAGAGGATTTCGGTGGCGAAAAAGAGCATTAGCAAATTCTGCCGCCGCATTACGCCCGTCAAGCCGATCGCGAATAAAACCGCGCTTAAAACGAGATAGTGATTTAAGGTAATTTCCATTATTTCGATCCTTTAATTTCTCGCGCCGATCGCGTCATTGCGGACTCGAGGGTTTCGCCGCAATGACGGGCGGCGGGTTTCAAGGTTTCATTTGCAAGCGAAAGATTTCTCATTTCTTACGCTCCTCCGCCACGCTATATTCCATTTTTTTGCTAGCGAGTACGATCCCCGCGATCATCGCCGTCAAGAGCAACAAGCCTGAAATTTCAAAGGGTAAAATATACTCCTTAAAGATCGTAAATCCGATAGCTTTTGTGTTGTCTTCGGATGCGGGCGGAGAGTTAAACGCCATATTCGCGCCGCATATCGCAAGCACCGCGAAAAGCGCGATCGCCACGCTCAAAAAGACGACTAGCTTTTGATTTTTGATCTCCTCTTCGACCATTTTTGATGTGTCAAAGAACATCATACCGAAGACATATAGCGCCATTACCGCGCCCGTATAGACTACGATCTGCACCACGCCCATAAAATCCGCGCCGAGCGTGAAAAACAAGCCGCCGACAAAGATCATTCCCGTCGCCAGCGCGGTAAAGGCGTAGATAGGCTGGCGCGCCAATATCGCCGCCAAAAACGCCGCCGCCGTTACGAAGCCGAAAAAATAAAAACCCACTGCCTCAAACATCTTTGCTCCTAATACGCCGTGGGCGTCTTTTTAAGATTTTTGTCCGCGTCTTTGCTAAGCGAGCCAAAGCCGTCAAACTCTTTTTGCAGCTTCACCCCCTCGGGCAAAGTCAGCATATCTTCTTTAAGGCTAAAGTGCGCGCGCTGCTCGCTCGCATTCTCAAAGCGGTCGCCGTGCACGATCGCGATTTCGGGGCAGACTTCCGCGCACAAGCCGCAATAGATACAACGTCCGAAGTTGATCGTGTAGTCTCTGACTTTCTTGCGCGAATCAGCGCCTCGCTCCGTATCCATTCGTATACAATTCGCGGGGCAAATTTTTTCGCACAAGCCGCAACCAATGCAACGTTCCCCGTCGCTCTCCAACAAGCGCAATAGTTTGTGGATCGCGCGGTATCGTTTAGATAACGGCAAACGCTCCATAGGGTAGATTGTGGTGTGCGTAGGGTCTTTTACCATTACCTTAAAGACGCGCCAAAGCCCGATGAGTAATTCAATACCCAGCGATCGCCTTACGACTTGCTTAAAACGCCCCAAATTTGTCGTGGGATACGGCGCGATCTTTACTTGAAAATAACCTTGCTTAGCTTCCACTTGCGCTCCTTAAAAAACCGCGAAAGCGGTGATTAACACATTGATTACCGCAAGCGGCATCAAGACTTTCCAGCACAGCCACATCAGTTGGTCGGGGCGCACGTGGGGCCACGCGCCGCGCACCAAAATAAAGAAAAAGAAAAAGAACGCAACTTTGCAGATGATCGCGATCGCGCCCGGTATAAAATAAAAGTCGTTGTAGCCGCCCAAAAACAACAGCGAAATTAAGAAGCTCATTGTGAACATATTGGCGTATTCGCCGATCGCGAACAAACCCCAATGAATCCCCGAATACTCGGTGGCGTAACCGACTACGATCTCCGCCTCGTGCTCCATTAAATCAAACGGGGTGCGGTTTGTCTCGGCGTAACCAGCCATCATAAATAACGCGAACGCCAAAGGCTGCTTCCAAAGAAGCCAATCGGTAATCCCGCCCGCTTGATAGTCGTTAATGTTAATTAAAGACAGCGATCCTACGAGCAAAACTGGCGCCATTATCGCGAGACCTGAAACTACTTCGTAACTGATTAGCTGAATCGCCACGCGCGCGCCGCCGAGCAGCGAATATTTGTTCATAGAGGCGATGCCGCCCAAAAGCGGTCCGTAAAGCCCCGCCGCCATTACGCCCATTACAAATAAAACCCCGACATTCACGTCCGCTACGATCGGCTTGACTTCGTAGCCAAATATCGTAAACGGCGGCAAAAGCGGCACCGCGCTCATCGCGACAAACGCGGTCGCTACGGTAATAATCGGCGCGATAAAAAATATAGGCTTAAAGGCGCGGCGCGGGATAATGTTCTCTTTTGTAAACATCTTGATCCCGTCCGCTACGATCTGCAAGAGCCCCAGCGGTCCTACGTGCATAGGACCCTTTCTGCGCTGGATAAACGCCAGAACGCGCCGCTCAATGTAGGTGCCGTACCCTGCCAAAGCGGAAAATACCAAGACCACGATCACCGCTTTTACGATCGTGGCGATTATATCTATCGTCATTTCGCCCATCTTTTACCCTTTTCTCGCGATTTCGCCGAAATCGTTTGAGAGCTCCGTAACGCTCTCCACCGCATTGCCCGTAAGTTCCGAGTAAATATCTACAAGATCGTACCCCGCGTAATCCAGCGCGGCGCCGAGTACCGCGAGATGTTTGCCGACTCCTATCATCGTCCCCTCTTTTTGCGTAATGTGCGGCATTGCGAGATCGCCGTCCGCGCCCAATGTGAAGTCTCCTTTCGTCTCAAAGCCGATCGTAAAACCGTCAGCCTTTTCGTCTAAACGCGCGTAAAGAGCCGCGCCCAAACTATTCGCGTATTTCGGCGACAAAATCACCTTAAATTTCGTATATTTTTCCAGCAACCCCAAAAGTTTCGCGATATTTTCCGCCTCTTTGTGGGTATAAAGCTCGCCGCCCGCTATAAAAGCGAAAGTTGTTTTGCCTTCGGAAAGTTTGTTAATTTGCTCGATTTCGGCATCGCTGAAAACATTTTTTGCGATCCGCTTTTTAATCTCCGCGGGAAGATCGCTCGCGAAATGGTTTAGAACTTTCGCGATCACAATCTCTTCTTCGCCCTCTTTCGCCCTCATCGGCGCAAAGTTTTTGTGCATCGCGTCGGTAACTGGATCGCTTAAATGGTGAAAATCTATCGCGGCGGATTTCTTAATAACCAGCGCGTTATTCACGGCGTAGCGCAAATTCGCGTTATCCGCGGAGAGATTTAGACCTAAAGAAAGAATTAAACCCTCAATGTTTTTGCGCTCGCCGCTAGGCGTTTTTTTGCCGCTCGCCGCCTCAAACGCGCTTAAAAAATTCGCTAACTTAAAGGCGTCGTCATTTACCAATCGCGCTTTTAATCTCTGTTTAAGGCGGTTTAAGATCGCGATCTCCTCATTTGTCGCTTTTGATGTGAAAATAATCGTCTTCGCGCGCTTAAACGCCTCGATCGCCGCGGCGAGTTTCGCCTTGTCTTTTTGCGCCGCGACCGCGCCCGCGAAGTCAAAACGTCCTTTGCCGCAGAGCGACTGGAAATGAAAGTCGTTTGTAACGCGGTAAATTTTGCCCTCTGGATCGTCAATGCCGCCTTGCTTGACCTCGTAGAAAATTTCGCAAACGGACGGACAGTGGGCGCACGAGCTAGGGACGCGGGTTAGCTCCCAAGCGTTGGATTTGTATTGAAAGTCGCCGGCTATCATCGCGCCTGTCGGGCAAACCGCCGCGCACTCGCCGCAATTGTCGCACAGATCGCCTCTTGCCGAATGACCGATCAGAGATTTGTTCGCTTTATTCCAAATCGTATAGGCGTCTTTGCCCATAGTTTCTTTGTAGCTTTCAGGCAGAGGATCGCCGCCGCGCGGCGTAGTCGCGAGAGCCGCTACGCCGATCATATCTTTGCAGACAGTTACGCAACGTTCGCAAACAATACAAAGCGCGGGATCGTAGCGCGTTTTGCCCCGCGAAATAGCTTTGCGCGGAGTATCTTTGATCGCGTAAAGCTGCTCGCTGACTTCCTGAAAAAGGGCGTTATTCTGCAGCTCGCACTCGCCCGATTTGTCGCAAACGCCGCATTGGAGCGGGTGATTGACTATGTAAGCCTGCATAATTTCGCGCCTCTCCGCCTCAATTTCGGGGGTGGAAGTTTTGACTACCATCGCCTCTTTTGGTTTCGCGTTGCAGGTATAGACGCGCTTGCCGTCCGCCTCCGCCATACACAAGCGGCACGCCAAAGTCGGCGAGCAACGCGTTAGGTAGCAGATCGCGGGTATGTAAATGCCGTTGGCGCGGGCGATGTTTAAGACGCTATCGCCGTCATTCGCGACAATTGCGCGATCGTCTATCGTAAATTTGACTTCAGCCATTTTGCCTCCCGATCTTTACCGCCTCAAATCGATAACCCGCCGCGTCCTTTATAGCGTTTGTCAGATCAAACGCCTCTAATTTCGCGATCGTCCCTTTCATAGTTTGCGACACGGCAAACTTTCTGATTATTTTGCCACGATTTGTCTCAATGACCGTTTCATCGCCGTTTGTGAGTTTATTCGCGGCGGCGAATTGCGGCGAACCCACCAAGCGACCTTTTTCGGCGAAAGGGGCTCGCGCGAATGTAAAGTGCGCGACCGCGCCGTTAAATTCGCCGATCGCTTCGATTTTGCCCGGCGCTTTTCGCGTGATTTGCGTTGCGGCGGGCGCGATCTCAACGCCGCTTTGCGGAATTTCATCAAATTTTAGCTTGTTAAACGGCAACTTCGGCGTAATATCAATCGCGTATTTAATCTCCGCCGCGCCGAGTTTTTTCGCCGCCTGCGGAATACTCTCGCCGTGATAATCAATGGCGGCGTTCAGCGGCAGAAGTTTTTTGCTCATATTCACGATCGTGCCCTCTTTCGCCTCAAACGGCGCGTTAGGCAACGCGACCTCCGCCGCGCCGCGCTCTACTTTCACGCCGCTTAAAATAATTCCAAGCGCGTTCGCAGTCGGCGGAATCATCAAAATATCCGCGCCAAGAGAGCGCAAAACGCCGAGCGTTACCGCAATATTTGCCGCGCGATCGTGCGAATAAATCTCGCTGCCGACGACAATCACGGTTTTGCCTTGCGCGATCCTGAAGTTTTCAAACTCCTCTTCGCCCGCGCTTGACTCCGCGCTGATATTGCCAGCGTCAAGCTCCGCGAGCCATTTTTTTAGCTCTTTGCGAGATCGCGGCTCAACTCCGCAATTACGAGAGACGGCGTTAAGCAATAAAGCAAACACGCCTTCCTCCGCCCCCGCTTCATAACGCACGATCTTCGTCAAAAGGCGCGTTAAACGTTGATCTTCAATCGGGCTGAACAGCGCGGCTTCGGCGTGACGTTTCAAATTCGCCTGCGAGATCGCGCCGCGTATTAACGGTGCTTCATCGCATAAACTCGGCGCGAAAACCCAAATTTTATCAGCGTTCGCTAAATTGGCTAAAGTCGCGTTGTAGAGCGATTCGCCGCTCGCCTCGCCGTAAATTCGCAAAAACTCCGCGAAAGAGGCGATCCGATTATTCACGATCGTAAAATTTAATTTATCGGCGATCTTTTGCAACAAAAAAGCCTCTTCATTCGTCTCGTCGCCGTTAATTAACACGGTTTTCACGCCGCGCAAAAGATCGCTTGAAAATTCGCCGAACGCGTTGTGGTGAAACGAAAATCTACCCATTCCGCAGAGGGCGGAATTTTCCACGTCGCCCGCGATCCTAACGATCGCGCCGCGTTTAGTCTCGATCGCAACATTGCAGGCGATCGGGCAATGGAGGCAAACGCTTGGCGTTTTGGCAAGCTCCCAAGCGTTCGCGCGGTATTTGAAATCCTTCGTAACGATCGCGCCCGTGGGGCAAACCGCCGCGCACTCGCCGCATTTAATACAACGCGCGGTGTTGTAGTTGATTTTGGAGTTGTAGCCGCCGCGCGTAACGAAAAGCGCCGCGCTGCCCACGACTTCGTTGCAAGATCGCGCGCACCGCTCGCACAAAATACACAAAAACGGATCGTATGATAAAAATTGCCAGCTTTCATTCTTGCGCGGCTGTTCTTTGGCGGAGAAAATTTGCTCGGTTACTTTGAACTCCAGAATTTTGTCCTGCAGCTCGCACTCGCCCGATTTGTCGCAAACGCCGCATTGGAGCGGGTGATTGACGCACATCATTTGCGTAACTTTTCGGCGGACGTCGTTTAACGCCGCGCTTTGAACGCGCACGTTGATTCCTTTCGCGACTTTCGTTTGACACGAAAGGGCGAAACCCTCCACGCCGTCAATTTCTACCACGCACAAGCGGCACGATCCTGCGGGAGTTAATTTGGCGAGGTAACACAAAGTCGGGATATAAATGCCGTTCGCGCGCGCGGCTTGCAAAATCGTTTCGTCTCCCCGCGCCGTAACCGCAACGCCGTCAATCGTGAAATTTATCATCGCAGAGCCACCATCGCGATATAGTAGCAGCGCATACAGCGCGAGGCTTCTTCGTAAGCCGTCGCCGCGTCTAAGGCGAATTTGACTTCGCGGTGGTTGTCTTTGCGCTCCTTTACCGATAGCTTCGCGCTCTCGCCGCGTTTCGCGCCGCCTAAATAGCCCGAAATTTTTTCGTCTTTATGAAAGACCCTAAACGTTCTTAGCAAATCCTCCATTACCTCGTCGTTTTGTCGTTTAATCTCGCCCGTTTGCAGGTAATTTAACGCGACATTCGCCGCGCGCCTGCCCTGCCCTACGGCATTAACGATCGTCATAGGACCGTACTCGCAGTCGCCCGCGCTGAATACGCCCTTTTTGTTGGTGGCGTAAGTTTTGCCGTCCGTCTTGATCGTCCCCCAGCTCGTTAGCTCAATCTCCCATTCGGGCGGCAAAATTGAATTGTCCGACTCTTGGCTCACGGCGGGGATCACATAATCGCATTTAATCTCAAAGTCCGCGCCCTCTAATTTCGTAAGTTGCGGTCTGCCGCCGTTTGGGTCCTCTATCATCTTAAATTTGTTGCATAAAACGCGCTTGATTACGCCCTTTTCGTCAATGATCTTCGCGATCGCCGATCTAAACATAAACTCCACGCCCTCTTCTACGGCTTCGTGGTACTCCTCGGCGCTTGTGTTTTGGATAATCACTTTTTCGCTGCGGCGGTAGAGCATTATCACGCGCTTCGCGTTTGCGCGGATCGCGCAGCGGACGACGTCTATGCTTGTAAAGCCGCCGCCGACGCAGACGATCGTCTTGCCCGTGAAATCTACTTTCTCGCCGATGCCGAACTTTTCGTATAAGTTAATTTGATCTAAGAAATTTATCGCGCTCCAATAGCCCTTTAACTTCTCGTTTTCATTTTCGCAATGAAGTTTCTTCGAGATTCTCGCGCCATACGCGAGCAAGATCGCGTCGTATTCTTTTTCCATTTTCAGCAGTTTCGCGGAATCAATATGCGAATTTAAGTGAATTTTCGCCCCGCTATCCTCTACGAGTTTGATGTCCGCCAAATATTTTTTGACGGGCATTCTGTATTCGGGTACGCCTACCATTACTTCGCCGCCCGCGACAGGCAACGCCTCAAAAATATCGCACTCCGCGCCGTTCATCGCCAAATAATATCCCGCGGTCAAGCCTGCGGGTCCCGCGCCCACGATCGCTACTTTTTTGCCGATCGGAGGCTTTTTGCGAATCGCGTGATTTATCCCGCCGATGTAGCGATCTTCGTAGTCCGCGCCGATTCTTTTGAGCTCCATAATTGATAGCGGCGCGTCCAAATTCCCGCGCCTGCAACTGTCCTCGCACGGGTGCGGACAAACTCTGCCGCAAGTATGCGCGAGCGGCATAAATTTCCGCGTGGCGGCGAGGCTGGCGAGCGGATTGCGATCGCGTACCCCCTCGATAAACGCCGGAATATCCACGCGATCAGGGCAAGCGTCTACGCACGGCGCGGTGATTTTGGCGGCGTATTCAAATCGTTTGCCATATTCTTTACCCCGTTTTTTCTCGCGGATCGCTTGATCAAACTCCGCGCCAAAGTGCGTTAATAGGTGATCTATCGCGTTTGGCACAGTGCGCCCGATCTCGCATTTGGCTGAAAGCTTCATAACGCCGATCGCGGATCGTAACTTTTCAAGGTCCTCTTTTTCGCCCTCGCCGCGCGCGATCTTGTCTAAAATGTCGAACAAAATCCTGCCGCCCGCGCGACCCGGCATACAACGTCCGCACGCTTCGGAGTAGTTTTGGTATTGCGAAACGTACTCGCTCGCTAAGCGCAGAATGTCAATTTCGGGGTCAAAGACGCCCACGCCGTCCCAGCCTATAAACGCCCTAGCCTTGCGATCGCCGTCAAATTGCGCGGGCAAACGCAACTCGGAGCGTTCGTAATCCGCGGTTTCGCGCGCGCGATTATCCACCACTTTGCCGCGCCATGAACTAAACCAAGGAGCCGTCATTCTTCTAACGCCTAATTGGTTTGCGCACGCAGATCGTCCAATCTACCTCATTGTATTTCAGCGAGTTAATTAGCTCAAAATCCAACTTTTTGATTAAATCCGCGCTCTCTTGGACGAGAGCGAAATTCTCCGCGACCTCGTAAATAAAGATCGCCGCCTCGCCTTGATCCACATCGTCTATAATAATGCGTTGCAAACGCTCCATCACATTTTCCGCCCGCCGCAAATCAAATCGTTTCATAGCCTCACCTATCTATCTCGCCGAAAATTATGTTCGTGTTGCCGATGATCGCCACCGCGTCCGCCAACTGGTGTCCTACCAACAAATCCTCCAAAAGCCCGCAATGAAAAAAGCTAGGTCCCCGCACTTTCACGCGGCGCGGATACGGACTTCCGTCGCTCGTAATGTAAAAGCCCAGCTCGCCTTTGGGCGATTCGGTGGCGACATAAATTTCGCCTTTGGGCGGGCGCATTCCTTGCGTAATGAGCGCAAAATGCTGCATTAACGAGTAATTTTGCGTCATCAATTGCTCTTTGGGCGCGCTGATGTATTCGGGGGCGCGCGCCATAATTTCGGGCGGGGTATCCTCGTAAATTTTCAGAGCTTGCTTAATGATGCTAATCGACTGCCACATCTCCTCAATATAGAGGCGGTAACGCGCGTAACAGTCGCCCTCCGTAGCGAACGGCACCTCAAAATCAACTTCGTTGTAGAGGCAGTATGGTTGCTCTTTGCGCAAATCCCATTGCGCGCCGCTGCCGCGCAAGAGCACGCCGCTTAAACCCCAGCTCATCGCCAGCTCTTTGCTCACCAAGCCGATCCCCTCAAGGCGCATACGCCAAATGCGGTTCTCTTTGAGGAGCGCGTCATACATCTCAATTTCTTTCGGCAAGCTCTCCACATACGCGAGGCACTGCTTGATCCAATCCTCCGTGAAGTCAAGAGGGACGCCGCCGATTCTGATCGAATTGTGCGTAAATCTCGCCCCGCAATACTCCTCAAACAAATCAAGCGCGTATTCGCGATCGCGGAAAGGGTAGAGAAACATACTCATCGCGCCGACGTCAAGGGCGTGGGTCGCGAGGAATAACAAATGGCTCGTAATGCGGCTTAACTCCAACAAAACCATTCTGATCGCTTGCGCGCGGCGCGGCGCCTCAATGCCCAGCAGCTTTTCAACCGCCAAAGCAAAGCCGTAGTTGTTTGACGTGGCGTTAATGTAATCAATACGATCGGTTACGGGCAAGAACTCGTTGTAGATCATATTTTCCGCCATTTTCTCTACGCCGCGGTGCAAGAAGCCAATATTCGGGCGCGATTTAATGATCTCCTCGCCGCGCAACTCTAAAATCAAATTTAACTGCCCGTGCGCGCTGGGGTGCTGCGGACCGAAATTCAAGATCATTGTGTTGTCGTCGCGATCAAAGGCGATGTTCTCGTAAAACGGCTCTAATCTGTTCGGAAATTGCCTCATTTTACTTCCTTTTATCCAGCACTTTTTGCTTTTTCGGGTCAAAGTCCGAGTAGAGAATAGAGGGCTTTTCAAGGTATGTGATCGGCGTGGGCTCGTCTTTGGGCGGCTCGCCTGATTTCACCTCGTAGCCAAGCCGCGCGAAGTTGATCGTATCGTCGCGATCTACGCGCGCGGGATCGCGGTTTTCAGGACCGATTTTGTCGCGAAACTCTTTGCCGAAAATTTTATCCACCTCATACCACCGCGCGTGCTCGTCGCCCTGCAACGGATAACTTCTGCGGAGCGGAAAGCCAACCCAATCGTCGGGCATTAAAATCCTGCGCAAATGCGGGTGGTTGTTAAAAATAATACCAAACATATCGTAACACTCGCGCTCCGACCAATTAGCCGATCGCCACAGATCGGCTACGCTCTCGATCGCCTCGCCGTCTCTCACGATCGTTTTAAGGCGCATACGGCGGTTTTTCTCCACGCTAAGAAGCTCGTAAAAAAGCTCAAATTCGCCGCGCTCCGCGAGGTAATCTACCGCGCTCATCTCCATTAGTTGCGTCCAGCCGCAAGATTGCAAAAAGCGCAGGGCTTCTTTGACCTTCTCCGACGCCACATAGACGATCGCCTCGCCGCGCATAAAGAAAGATTTCTCCACGCCCGTTTTTGCCGTCAAGGCGTCAATGTCGGCTTTCACTGCCGAATCTTCAATCGCCTCTTTTACGATCTCTTTCGGCGCGTAGAAGCGATCGGTGTGATAGGACTTTTTCTGCACATCGCCTTTGGGGGTGTATTTTCTATACATCAGACAAACCTTTTCGCGCTAACGCGGCGATCCATCTTCTCGGAGCGGATTTTGCGCTGGAGCATCATTCCTGCGTAAATCAATGTGTCGGGGCGGGGCGCGCAACCGGGCAGATAAATATCCACAGGAATTATGCGATCCACGCCTTGCACCGTTGAATAGGTGTTAAAAAGCCCGCCTGTGTTGGCGCAACTGCCCATTGATATTACCCACTTAGGCTCCGCCATTTGCTCATAAAGGCGGCGCAGGAACGGCGCGTGCTTTTTGCTCACGGTACCCGCCACGCACATTACCTCCGCTTGGCGCGGCGAAGCGCGAAAGATCGTGCCCAGCCTGTCAAAGTCAAAGCGCCCGCCGCCGACCGCCATCATCTCAATCGCGCAACACGCAAGCCCGTATGTGAGATACCAAAGCGAGTTTGATCGCCCCCAATTTACCAAAGTATCCGCCATTGTAAGCGCCACAGGCAGCCCCGCCGAAGCCGCGTAATTTACTTGATGTTGTGCCAATTTAACGCTCCTTTTTTCCACTCGTAGATGAATCCGATCGCAAGTATTCCCAAAAAGATAATCATTCCCCAGAACGCCGCCGCCCCCTCGCCGCTTGAAGATAAATCCTTAAACGCTACCGCCCACGGGAACATAAAGATAATCTCCACATCAAACAAAATGAATAAGAGCGCGTAAAGGTAGAACTGCAAACTAATGCGGTTCGGCTGCAACGAGGTTTCCGGACCGCACTCATAGACCGAAAGCTTGAGTTTGAGATCGTTTCTAAGCGATCTCGTATTAAAGAGCCACGCCGAGAGCGCGACAGTCGCCGTGAATGCGCCGAACGTCAAAAGCAACAAAAAAAACGCGCCGAAGTAGGAAGCCATTCTAACCCCTTTTCATTTTGGCTAACTTTAACAAAGATTATCTTTATTTTGTCGCGCCGTGAATTTTTCTAGAATTTGCGCGGGGTGATATGAGAGTTTTGCCTTGCGCAACCCCTCAATTCCTAAATCTTCCTCGCGATTTACGCTCGCGAAATCGGCGTATTCGTTCGCGAGGTGCGCGTAATTGATCGCCTGATACGCGCCCTGAAATTCGGCGTTCGCCTTTTCTATATGGATCACCGCGCGATCCTTAGAAAGTTTTTCGCTAATCGTGATCGCGGCGATCTCGTTTTGCGCGCGTAAAAGCCCGCCTCGCAAATTAAAACGCTCGAACTCCGCCAAAACCGCTAAAATCCCTAGTTTTTCCTCGTTTGAGCCGTACGGCGATCGCTTAAACCACTCCTCCGCGAACTTCGCGGCTTCGGCTAAATTCGCGGCGGAAATTCGCTCGTAATTCTCGCCGTAGAGCATAGCGAAGCGATTTACGAAATTTTTTTTGCCGTGATAAACGCGGCCTTTCAGATTAATCAAATCTGAAACAGAATAAATATAATCGCTATGATCGCGGTCAAACTCAAACTCAAATTCTTGCGAAAGGGCGTTTTGGATCGCCTCTTTTTGCGTTGCGGTTACGGCGCGGAAAACCAAGCGAAATCCCGCTTTACCAGCGTAATTTTTCAGAATTTCAAGGGCGTTTTTCAGATCGGCGTTCGCGTTAAGCGCGATCGGCGCGAGAAAATACTTCCCCGCCTCTTTTGACGTTTGCTTTACGAAAATAAAATCAGGGTCGCTAGCGATCTCAATTTTTCGCGCGAAACGCCAGAGATAGAGGTTGGAAAAGAGCGCGTCCGCCGAGTAATGCTCCCCAATTTTAAGCGCGGCGTCAAATAGTTTTTGATGTTTAAAGTTTAACTCTTCAAACTCCATAATTCCCCCGAAGTCCATAATTGCCTTAAAAAAGATGGATTATAACCGATTCTTTACTTCCTAACTTAGGCGCGAATTTGTCTAGTTTCGCGAACTTGCTTAAGCTTTGGTTTTGTAAAATTTCATATAGTCTTTATTAAGGAGATCATAATGCACAGCACGCCTAGCCGCCGTTTCTTTTTAACCGCGAGAAAGTTCGCTTTTTTAATCGCAATCACCGTATTGCTTTTCAGTAACGTTTGCGGCGCGAACAATAACTTTGATACTTTCATTGATAGTGGAAACAAGGCTCTTGAAGCTGGAGATTTCCAGACAGCCGTAAGTGAGTTTACAAAAGCGATTAAAATTGACCCAAATTTTGCGGGAGCTTATAGTAGTCGCGGAGACGCTTACTATGAGTTAGATGACTATAATAAAGCGATTGCGGATTTCACAAAAGCGATTAAGATTAACCAGAATTTTGCGGAAGCTTATAATGGTCGCGGAAAGGCTTACCGTCATTTAGGAGATTATAATAAAGCGATTGCGGATTTCACAAAAGCGATTAAGATTGACCCGAATTATGGAAACGCTTACGAGGGTCGCGGATTAGTTTACTACAGGTTAGGCGATTATAATAATGCAAGCAAAGACGCTAGAAAAGCGTGCGATCTTTACGATTGCATATTGTTCTATCTAATGAAAGATAAAAATCTTTTGCGAAAGTAAAAAGTAAAAAATTAAAAGGATAAAAGAGCGGGTTGCAAATTGCGGAAAATAGCGAATAAACAAAGATAATAAATCGCTATGTTCCTTGAAAATTAACGACCGAAGCAGGGTCGCGAGAATTTGCGCCGCTTCGCTTAACCCGCTCTTTTACCGATCACAGTTAGATCGCCGACCGATCGCGGCTAAATCGCCGCTTAATTTCGCGCTCCTTGAATTTGCGGATTTTCACGCGGATTTTTAGCTAAAGCGCGATTTCGCGATCCTTTACAACAACTTAACAGCCTCGCGAAGTTTCTTGATCCTGCAATTCGCTTTCGTATTAGGCGATGGATAGTACTTGCTTTTGAGCAAGATCGTTTTGCCCACTCCAGCGCCCAGCGCGGCTTCTATATCGCTCTCTTTATCGCCAATCATCACAGATTTCGCGGGGTCTAAACAAAACGCCTTGATCGCATCCTCAAACATTCCGCTTTTAGGCTTGCGGCACTCGCAATTTTCGCTAGGCGCGTGCGGGCAATAATAGACCGCCGCGATCGCGATACCACGCTTAGCCAAAACCGACAAAAACCAGCGCGTCAAGGTTTTGACATCGTTTTCGCTATACATTCCGCGCCCTATTCCAGATTGATTCGTAACGACTATAATTTTATACCCCAGATCGCGCGCCGCCTCCAAAACCTCGAAAATCCCTTTCTTAAAAAAGAAGTTTTCGCGCGCCCAAACATAGCCAAAATCCTCGTTAATCACGCCGTCTCTATCCAAAAATAACGCTTTATTAGGCATCTTGACCCCTTTAATTTACGATATTTTCGCAAAAATCTGATTTAAGTCAAACCAATTTATATTCTTAATATGCTAAACTACTGCCGTAGCCGCAGGGAAGCTCTAAAACGCAGTAAGACTTCGGCTATAATTGCGCCACATTTTAACAGGTAGGAGGTTCCTTATGAGAAAAGTTCTTCTGGCTCTCGCAGTCTGCGCGGCGACTTTTGTAACGGCGTGCGGCGCGGATACGCCCGCGTCTACGACAAACGCAAAGCAAACGCCGGCGACGACAGAGACAAAGCAAACGCCCGCGCAGAAAGCGGTGGAAAAAGCTGAACAAGTGGCAAAAGTCGTGAAAGAAAACGCGCCCGAAACAGCGGCAAAAGTTGAAAAAGCGGCTGACAAAGCGGCTGAAAAAACGACAAAAGCGGTGGAAAAAGCTGAAAAAACGGCAAAAACCGCGAAAGAGAACTTGGCGGTTGCGGAAAAACCCGCCGATGTTCCCCCTGGCAGAGACGGCGAAGTTGTATTCAAAACCTGCGTAGTTTGCCACGGACCAAAAGCGGAAAAGGTTTACCTAAACAAGGTAAAACCGCCTAGGGAAATGGCTGAAAAAGAGATCGTGCAGGCGCTCAAAGACTACAAAGCGGGTTCGCGCAATGTCTATCAGGTCGGCGCTTTAATGTCCGGCAACGCCAAAACGCTCAGCGAAGGCGATATGTATTCTGTGGCTAAATACATTAAATCCCTCTAAAAGCCATATTGCTCCGCGTCTTGATCGCGGGGCAAACCCTCAAACTTAATTTCGCTACAATCCTCCGCTTAATTCTAGACGCAAAAGGAGCGGGTATGAAAAATTTGGCAAGAGCGGCGCTCATCGCGGCGCTAGCAATGGCGGCGAACGCGGCTACGTTGGCTACGGTCAATGGCGAAAAAATAGACAGCGAAGATATCAATGTCATTTTGAAGCAACAGGGCGCGTCTTATGACAAACTGTCCAAAGAACAGCAAGAGCAGCTTCTCGATCAGGTAATAGAACGCAAACTTGTGTCGCAAGCGGCTAAAAAAGCGGGCGTAGAGAAAAAGGAAGATTACAAGAGAGCTCTCGCTATTGTGAGCGAGCAGATCGCCACCGATTTCTATATCCGCGAGAAATTCGACGCGATCACGGCGAGCGAAGCCGAGACGAAGAAGCTCTACGAGGAGAGCAAAGACAAATTTAGCCAGCCCGCCCAAGTGCGCGCGCGCCACATTTTGGTAGAAAAAGAGGGAGACGCGAAGTCAATTATAGACGCGCTTTCCAAGAAAAAGGGTAAGGATTTGGAAGATGAGTTTGAGAAACTCGCCAAAGAAAAATCCAAAGACGCGGGCAGCGCGGTTAGAGGCGGCGATCTGGGCTACTTTACGGAAAAGGATATGGTAAAAGAGTTTTCGCAAGCGGCTTTCAGCCAAAAAGTCGGCGAAGTGAGCAAAAAACCCATTAAAAGCGACTTTGGCTACCACATTATATATGTTGTGGATAGCAAAAAAGCCGGTTTAGTACCCTACGCCGATGTCGCCGAGCAACTTAAACAAAATGTCAAGGCGCAAAAATTTGAAAAGCTAATGGAAAAAGAGCTCAAAGACATCAAAGACAAAGCGAAAATCACCAAATAACTCCCTGTTTTGCTCCCCTTTTGGGGAGCTCTTCATTTCCCGCAATTTGGCATAAAAATTGCTTGTTTATTCCTGCGTTCAGCGCACATCGCGCGTAGGATAAAAGATGTTAAAACTTCTCTCGCTGGCTACCATATTGGTAGCGGCGGTAACGGCGAACGGCGAAGAGTTTGTGAGTCGCGACATTTTGGTCAAGCCATTCGGCACGGTTAAAGAGCCGATCACGATCGGCGCGAGGTTTCACATCAAAGGCGCGGACGAGTTTATCCGCATGCATACCCCCGCCTCAAAGAGCAACAAAAACGCGCGCAACAGCAAAAAAGAGGAAGCAAAGATCGCCAAAACCTCTTATGACAATTCTTTTATCCGCCTCGCGAAATCATACGCGAACAGCCCCATTGAATTTGAACAATTAAAAGCCGTAACTTTGGCTATGATGTTGCTTGAAAGCGGGCGCGGCAACTCCGATCTCGCCCGCAAACACAACAACTTCGGCGGGCTTAAATACCGCCCGGAGCTCTCCAAATTCGCGGGCAAAGTCTATTACGGCGCGAGCGACGGCTACGATTACTACTGCCGATTTGGATCGCCTGAGGATTTTATAGAGGGTTTCTGGCTCTTTTTGGATCGCCACCCGTATAAAGGCTGGCGCAAACGCGCTTTTAGCGAGCGCGCGTTTTTGGAATTTATCGCGCCGATTTACTGCCCGTTCAACAAAGAATATGTAACTCTTGTGATGAATTTGGTTCCCGAAGCGAAAACGCTCCTCGCCGAACACAAAGACGATCGCGTTTATCTATCGGCTTTAAGCCGCAAAGAAGCGGCGCGATAGGTTAAGCCTCGCGCGTGTATGATCCGCCTTTAAGGAGCGGATTATGTTGGATAAAGAGCCTATGACGCCAAAGGGTTTCGAGCGCGTCTCAAAAGAATTAGAGCAACTCAAAAATGTAGAGCGCGCGAAAGCGGCGCACGATATCCAGATCGCCGCGCAGCTTGGCGATCTCAAAGAAAACGCCGAGTACCACGCCGCGAAAGAACGTTTAGATCACCTTGAAAAGCGCGTGGCGTTACTAGAGGGCTTTGTGGCGCGCGCGCAAGTTATAGACCCCTCCGCCCTGCCGCACAAGCGCGTTAGCTTCGGCTCCACCGTTACTTTAATTGATCTTGAAACCGACAAAGAGATCGTCTATACGATCGTAGGCAGCGTAGAAAGCGACGCCGCGAAAGGTTTGATCTCTATAGGATCGCCGCTGGCGCGCGCGCTCGTGGGCAAAGAGATCGGCGCGGACATCGTAGCCGATCTGCCAAGCGGCATTAAAGAATACGAAATTAAAAGCGTGGAATATAAGGAGATAGACTTTGACTAACATTAAAGTAAAAAAACTGCGCGAAGACGCGATCCTGCCGCAATATCAGAGCGAGCAGGCGGCAGGTTTTGACTTGCACGCGATTGATGATTTAGAAATTCGCGCGGGCGAGCGCGGCTTGGTCAAAACGGGGCTTGCGATCGCGCTGCCGATTGGTTTTGAGCTGCAAGTGCGCCCGCGCAGCAGTCTCGCGCTCAAACACGGCGTAACGGTTTTGAATACCCCTGGCACCGTAGATAGCGACTATCGCGGCGAACTTATGGTGATTTTGTTTAACTCCTCGCGCGAAGATTTTTTTGTGGCGAA
>JAITUT010000008.1 GCA_031286325.1 Helicobacteraceae bacterium | reverse complement strand
CCCCATTTTGACTCAAAAAATATCTCCGCTAGAAAATGGAAACCGCTCTTGCGTAAAATAGGGTTAGCCGAAAGACCTATTTCTTGGACGCGCCATAGCTTTATGTCCATAATGGCGACTTTATGAAACCATAGGCTGAGCGTAAATTGCAAGAGCAGTTTACAACTTCTGGATTATTAGCTCACAAATACCTCCCTATCTTACAAACGATATTCACCGTTATTATTATCTGCGTTTCTTGGCTTTTGGCATTGCTTACGATCGCGTTATTAAAATTATTCGATTCGCGATCAACTTTCGCGTTATTTAGATCGTGTTTAATCGGACGCCCGCGCCTAAGCAAACCAATTCTTCACCCGATCGGCAATTTCGTCAAAAAAGCCTTTATGCGCCGCCCCCTCCTGCCCGAAACTATCGTGTAGCTTGCGCAAAAGCTCCTCTTGCTCCGCGCTCAAAGTTTTAGGATAAACGATCTTGACCTGCACGATCATATCGCCTATTCGCCCGCTAGAGAGGCTTTTAATCCCCTCGCCGCGCAAAGTGATTTGCGACTTATCGCGCGTGGCGCGGGCGATCTCCAAAGTCTTCGCGCCGCGCAGAGTCGCGATCTCAATTGAGCCGCCGAGCGCCGCGAGTGTGAAAAAGACGGGCGCTTCAACATAAACATTATTGTCGTGGCGCACAAAAACGGGATCGTCCGCCACTCTAATCACCACATAAAGATCGCCGCGATCGCCGTTTTTGCCCATACTGCCGCGCCCGCCCACGCGCAATCGCTGGTTGCTGTCGATCCCCTCTGGCACGGCGATCTCAACTTTGTCGTCAATAATGTGTTGCCCTTTGCCGCCGCAACTTTTGCAGGCGTTTTCGAGCATATTTCCCGTGCCAGCGCACTTTGGGCAACTCTGCGAAAATGTCATAAACCCTTGCCGCTGATAGACTTGCCCGCGCCCGCCGCAGTAGTCGCACTTGCGCCGCGTCCCGCCGCTCCCTTTGCACTCCTCGCACGGCTTTGCGTAGCGGAATTTGACCTCTTTTTTACAGCCGAAAACCGCTTCCATAAACGAGATTTCCAGCGGCGCGCCGACATCAAGCGCCTCTTCTTGGCGGCGTTTGCGCGACGATCCGCCGAAAAACGAGTCGAAAATATCCGCGAAACCGCCGAACATATCCTCAAAATCCGCGCCGCCGCCGCCCGCGCCGCTCAAACCCGCCTTGCCGTAACGATCGTAGATCGCGCGTTTGTTTTCATCGCTCAAAACCTGATAGGCTTCGTTGATTTGCTTGAATTTTGCCTCTGCTTCGGAGTTGTTGCGATTTTTGTCAGGGTGGTATTTCACCGCCGCTTTGCGAAAAGCGCGTTTGATCTCCTCGCTCGTGGCGTTGCGCTCAATTTCCAGCGCTTCGTAATAATCAAAATCTTCCATAAGTTGCCTGATGTGGGTAATTTTCGCGCGATTTTACTCAAATTAAAATTTGGCGATCGTGCTCCCGACCCCGCCCATATTCGCCGGCGCGCCCGAAAACGCTTTGACTTTCGGGTGGATTTTCAGCGCCTCTTTAACCGCGCGGGCGAGCGCGCCGCCGCCTACGCCGTGTGTGATCAAAACCTCGTCGAAGCCCGCTACGAGAGCGTCTGATAGGAATTTATCAAGCGCCGCTAACGCCTCTTCTACGCGGAGTCCGTGCAGATCAAGTTTTAATGACGCGCCGCGTGGTTTTTCTACGGAAACTTTAATGTTTTTCGCGTTTTTTTCGCGTTTTTCGTAACTGACTTTCGCGCCGAAAATTTCATCGCTAATATTGCGGTTTAGACCAGCGATGACCGTATTATTATTGCGCGGCAAACCCGCAATGACGCCGCTATTTTTTTGCGGAATTTTTACCGCTCTTTTGAGATCGCGTAACGCGGCGTAAATTTTACCTCTTTCGCACTCGATTAAAGCGCGATCGTTACTAATTGAAATAATAGTTCCGATCGTAGTAAAGTATTTAACGCTATCGCCCACGGAAAAACTTTCCGATTCAATAATTTTCGGCTCCGCGTTAATTTTTTGTTTCAAATTATGCGCCTCGTTCATAGCGCGGTGGCGTTCGCTGTTTTCAGACGATCTCGCCGCCATTTTCGCCGCGTCAATCGCTTCTTTATACTCCGCTTCCAAATTAGATCGCAAGAGGGCGAAATCGCGCTGTAATTTCTCACGATCGAGAGCGATTAAATTTCGCTCTCTTTGCAACTCTAATTTTTCATTATCCAAACTCACAATTTTTTCGCGCGTTTCGCGCTCTAATTCACTCGATCTTTCAATGAGTTCGTTTAACTTATTTTTATCCTCTCCGTAAATAACTTTCGCCTCATTCACAACCGCCCTCGGCACGCCGTATCTGATCGCGGTTTCAAAGGCGTAACTTTTGCCGATTGAGCCGCGCAAAAAGTTGTAATTCGGACGTTGATTTTCTTCATCATAGAGCGCGGCGAACAACTCCACATCATCATTCGCCGCCATCAGCGCGGCGAGTCGTTTGTGGTGAGTGGTGGCGATCACGCGCGATCCTTTCGCCGCGAGGTGTTCTAAAGCGATCTTAAAAAGGCTCGCCGCCTCGTCGCTATCGGTGCCAAGCTCAATTTCATCAACGCCGATTAGCAGATTTTCCGCCGCCAAAAGGCGTGAAAAGTGCGCCATTCGCCCCGCGAAAGTCGAAATATCATCGCGCGCGTTTTGCGGATCGGCGATTACGGCTTCAATACCCTTAAAGCGACCGATCGCCGAATTAGCCGCGTTTATTTTCATCGGCACGAGCAATTTCGCCATTAAAACCGCGCTCAAAACCGCTTTCAAAAGCATCGTTTTGCCTCCAGCGTTCACGCCCGTTACGAGCGCGATCGGTTTGTTGAAATCAAGCGAAATCGGCACGGGATTTTTGATCGCGGGGTGGCAAAAATTGGCGAGTTTCACGATCGGTTTCGCGCTCGGAGCGATTATCGCGAAATCATTCGCGCGGGCGAAAAATATCCTAGCGAATAACGAATCTACGCGATCGAACGCCGCGTCCAAAACCCTTAAAAATTTCACAATCTTAAAAAGCTGGTCGGAAATTTCGCGCTCAATTTGCGAGATCGCCTCAATTTCGGCGTTTTCCAGATCGGCGATCTGATCTTCAATTTGCGCGATCGCGCGCGGCGCGACATAGAAAAACCCCGCGGGAGTGCGATCCACAACGCGCCCCGCCAGCACGGGCGCGAAGCCGCCGCGCACCAAAAGAGTCTCCGATCCGCCCACAAAACGCGCTTGGCGATCGACTAAATAGGGGGCGAGTTTCGGCGATGAGACGAGGCGCAAAATTTCGGTTTTCGCCCGTTTTTTTTGCGCCTCAATCGCCTCTTTAATCCGCCGCAAATCCTCGCTGATAACATTTCCGTCTAAATCAAAACGCGCCGCGATCGCGGTAAGTTGCGGCGCGATCTCGACAGATCGCAGATATTCGCCGAAAGTTCCCTCAAAATTGCGCGATTTCAAAGCCTCAAAAAACCTAGCGATCCTTATAAAATCGTAAATCTCCGCGAGTTTAGCTACGCCTGCTTTCGCAAGCCTTGAAGCCGCGCTCTCCAAACGCCGCGCGCGCGGCGGCTCGGGCAACTCCGCCTCGTCAATTTCGCGCAAAAACCGCGTGTTTTGCTCAATATCGCCCGCGATCGTGAAAGCGGCTTTTTCACGCGCGAAATAGCCCGCGAGGGCGGCGAAATGCGCCTCTAAATCCAGCGCCTTAACGAGTTCGTCCGCGCGCACTAAATAATCTCGTCCTCGCCTTCGTATGGGTTCAAATCCACCACGATAACCTGCGCGGCTACATCGTGCCAAGTCCTGCGCAATGGGTTCAAAAATGCCCAAAAGAAGCCGAAATAAAGGACAAATTCGCTAAAAACGCGCGTGATCGCGCGAGCAAGCGCGGCGTAAAACGGCGGTTTTTCCAACGAATCGATCGTAATAACAGCGATGTTTTGCCACATTTTGCCGATAGTCGCCCCGTAAAGCGCGACAAAAACCGTGTGATAAATCACGCCAATGGCGACGATCCACATAAAAAAAGAGTTTATAACCACGATCGCTTCCAGCACGCCCTCCGCGCTTTTTATATGATCGGAGAGCATAAACGCGACTACCGCGCCTATTAAAATTTCGTCCAGCGCGAAAGCTTTCGCGCGTTTGGTAGCGGATGCGATCGCGAGTTGCTCGCGGGCTAAATCTTGCTCTAATTTCATTGCGTTTCCTGAAATTTTTCACGAATTATAGAAAAAATGAGTTTTGGCTCGTAAGTTGATGTGTAAGTTATCGCGCGGAAAAACGCGTCGATGTGTAATTTCGCGCGCTTCTTTCTTTGGTGTGCCCCAACTTTGCAAACCTCGCCAAAACATCTTCATTAATAGCGATCGTAAGCGCGATCAAATTTGCCTTTATGTTTATTGCGTTAAAATTACGCCGTTTCAAAAAACCTTAAAGGAGGTTGCCATGGCAACTATTTTAAGCAAGATCGCAGATCGGGATAAAGTCGCGGGTTTCCCCCCCCCCCCCCCCAGCGGCGGTAAAAAAGCTTCCGTTCTTTAGACAGGTTAAAGCGGCGATTTTGATCGCGGGTTTGTTGGCGGCGACTAATATGGCGGCGCTAGACGGCGCGTATATTGGCGCGGGAGTTTCCGTCTCAAAGTATTCGGTCGAAGATAGAGACGGCGAAAAAGAAAAGGAGAATAACAATCCCATAAGCTTATTCGGCGGTGCAACGTTGTCTAAGTTTGACGGAGGAGCTTTGCGCGGCGAAGTCTCGCTATTTTCAAAAGAAAAGTATCGCGAATCTTACGATTATAGTTGGATTTCTTGGGATCAGGGCTGTGAGACGACCGCCTCTCTCTTTGGCAACCTCTTTGTGGATTTTGATGTGTCGCCTATGTTCAAGCCTTTTATCGGCGTAGGGTTAGGTTTCGCCAAGAATAAACTCTCTGTTTATATGAAAGCAACTGATATGGATTTCGCTGATCGTTATTATGATATAGATAAAGCGTATGGTAGCGAGAGCGGCGACGACATCTCTCTTGCGTATAAATTTTCGCTCGGCGTTAACTTGCTGGCGGGTCAAAATTTCCGTTTTGGGATAGGTTGGGAATACCGAAATTACGGCTCTTTGAAGACGGATTATAAATACACGTTGGAAGATTCGCAATTTTCAGGCGGCAAGCTAGTAGAAACTGGAACGGACAAATACGGGATAACTTCTTCGGGTCTTATAGTGAATTTGGCTTATTTGTTTTAGCCTGATCGCGCTGTGGAATTACGGCGCGATCAAAAAGGTTAATTACGCGAGCTAATAAAAAGCCCAGTCGCCGCAGGCAAAAACCTGCGGCAAAAGATCAACTATTCAACGCCTGTTCTAAATCCGCGATCAAATCCGCAGGATTTTCCAAGCCGATTGAAAGCCGCACAAGACCCGGCAAAATACCGCAGTCAAGCTGCTCTTGCTCGTTTAATTGCTGGTGAGTTGTGCTAGATGGGTGCGTGATGATCGATTTGGAGTCGCCGATATTCACCACGCGGCTGAAAATTTTCGTATTGTTCAGCGTCTTTTTCGCCAGCGCGGCGTCGCCCACATCAAAACTCAAAAGTCCGCTCGCGCCGTTTTTGAGATACTTTTTAGCGAGCTCGGCGTTGATCCCGCCTGCGATCGTGGGGTATTTCACGGACTTTACTTTCGGGTGTTTTCCGAGCCATTTCGCGATCTCCAAAGCGCTCTCGCTGTGACGTTGAATGCGCAAATTGAGCGTTTCTAGACCCTGAATAAAGAGCCAGCTCGTAAATGGCTGCGAGATCGCGCCTATGTCGCGCGCCAATGAAAGCCTCGCGCGGAGCGTAAATAGCGGAAACGGCAACTTCGCATAGACAAGCCCGTGATAACTGGGGTCAGGCTCGTTAAAGTGCGCGTAGCGATCGTTGCCGATCAAAAGATCGTTCAAGCCGTGCCGCTCCACAATGATACCGCCGATACCCAGCCCTTGCCCGCTCGTGTATTTGCTAAGGCTATGGACGCTCACATCAACGCCCCAATCAAACGGGCGAAAGAGATACGGCGTGGCGACCGTGTTATCCACGATCGTAACGATTTTATGACGTTTCGCGATCGCCGCAATGCCCTCCGCGTCCGCAATGTCAATGGACGGATTGCTAATGGATTCAAAGATGATCGCGCGGGTTTTCGCGTCTATCAAAGGCTCGATCGTCTCTGGTTTTTGCGGGTCAAAAATACGCGCCTCAATGCCAAAACGCTTGATTGTGTATTGCGCGAGGCTTAAAGTGCCGCCGTAAATTTTGTTCGCGAGCAGGATATTTTCGCCCGCCGCCGCAAGGTTCGCGATCGCGTAAAAGGTCGCCGCCGCGCCGCTGGAAGTCGCGAGCGCCGCCGCGCCGCCCTCAACTTCGGCGAAACGCCCCTCTAAAACGCCCGTTGTCGGGTTGTTGAGGCGCGTGTAGATGTTGCCCAGCTCTTGTAGGGCAAAGCGATTCGCGGCTGTTTCCGCGCTGCCAAATTCATAGGCGGTCGTCTGGTAGATCGGCACCGCCATCGTGCCTTCGCCGCTCTTTTTGTCGTAAGCCGCGTGGATCGCGGCGGTCTCTGGACTCCAACTCTTTGGCATATTCTCTCCTTTGTAGATTGGTTTACTTGACATTGTAGCGCAAGCCGCCTTAAAGGACAATCTATCTGCCTTGCGATAAACTTTGCCCGATAAACTTCGCCGCCCGCCGCGGCTTTGCGGCAAAATTCGGCGAGGCGGAACTGATTATGCCGTTTAGTGGAACAAAAATAAATTCGCAAAAAACTATTATACGAATTTGTTTTTCATTGCGATTTCATTTTATTCTTCTCAAATTTCAAATCAAGGCATTATCAACCGCCTCTAATAATTTTTTGGCAGGTAGATATGTAGAATTCCTACTAATGATATTATGTAGGATTATTCTGCATTTATCTAATTCCTTTTTTTGTAGTAATTTTCTTGCATAATTATATGCGAGATTATCATTGACGGGATTGAGATTATATGCTGTTTCTAAAGCCTCAAAAGATTTTGCGTCATTTTTCATTCTCTCTAACGCTTCCGACATTTTTTGATATGTCTTAAAATGAGATTCCAATTCTATTGATTTAGACAAATTACTTAGAGCTAAGTCCAAGTTTCCTTTTTCAAATTCGACTACACCTGCCAAATAATAGTCTAAACCCCCATTCGGTAAAGATTGTACATCAGTCGCCTCTGTGTTCATTTTCAACCTTTCTTTTGCTTCGGTTTTCATTGTGGTTTTATTTTATGATTATTCATTTCAAATTTCTATTTTACAATAAACATTAACTCCAATCAAAAACTCCAATAAATGTCAAATCATTATATTTTCTATTTTCGTTTATTACATCTATATCATTTCCCGTATAATAAAACATCGCATTAGCCTTCTTTATTCCCTTGCTAATACACGAATCATACATAATGTCATATAGTCCCGATTCGGGTGTGTTTTCAATAGCGATTTTCAAATCATCAGTATCATTGCTGTAATAATATCCCATAAAATCCTCGTCAAGCCAATCCAAATCTGTATCAAAGCAAAATTGAGGCTGACCGTTTTTTGGAGAAAAATAATCCCAATATTCTTGTTCGCTTTTCGAGGTAAAACCTACCCATAAAAAAATTTTATTCATAATATTTACCTTGTTCGGCTGCGTTTGTGCATCAACCGCCCCTGTGTTTATTTTCAAACTTTCTTTTTCTTCGTTTTTCATTGTAGGTTTATTCATACTTATACTTTCAGGAAAAATTCATAAAATTTTATTTGATTTTCTGAAAATGCAGATACTAACTTTTTTTCAGGAATTTTCTTTTTTCCAAACCCTCCTATTGAAATACCTAATCCATAGAAATTAATATAGCCATTTTTACCTTCTGGTGTTGGATTGTCAAATTTGGAAATTTCATTTAAAAAATTATCATTATTAAAAACCTCAATATTGTTAATCCATAAATCAACATTTAGAGTAAAAGTAATATCAACTAATTCTTTATTT
>JAITUT010000096.1 GCA_031286325.1 Helicobacteraceae bacterium | reverse complement strand
TATAGCTTGCGACGGCTTACCCCGCGAGAAGTTATTTGAGCGGCGATCGCGATCTAATTTTAATCTCCGCAGGGTCGCAAAAATCGCCCAAACGATACGCCTCGATCGCGGCGCGAGCGATCATCGCGGCATTATCCGAGCAGTATTCAAGCGGCGCGAATAACGGCTCTGCGCCAAATTCCGCGCACAACTCGCCAAACGCCGATCGCAAAGCTAAATTCGCGCTCGCGCCGCCTACTAAACCCATTCGCTTGGGTCGCGCCGCCGCCAAATACCTGCGCGTTTTATCCAAAATGTGCGCGATCGCCGCGCTTTGAAACGACGCGGCTAAATCGGAGCGATCCTCTTCGCTCATAGCCGCAAGACCGCCAAAACCAGCGATCGCGAGGCGCGCGCTGTTTTTCAACCCCGAAAAGCTAAACGCCAGCCGCGCGTCGCCTTTAAGCGGCACGGGCAAATCAAATCGCGCCGCGCTGCCCTTTCGCGCCAACTCCTCCACCGCGCGCCCGCCAGGATAGCCCAAAGCCAGCATCTTCGCCGTTTTGTCAAACGCCTCGCCGAAAGCGTCGTCAAGCGTCCCAGCAACCTCGCGCATCGCGCTATAATCAGCCGCCTCCAAAATCAAAGTATGCCCGCCGCTCGCCATTAGCGCGGCGCACGGCATCGGCAAATCGCCGCCGATCGCGAGCGAATACAAGTGCCCTTTAATGTGGTGAATCGGCAAAATCGGCTTATGAAGCGCGATCGCCAATGCCTGCGCCATCACAACGCCCTCTGAGAGCGTAACCGTAAGACCCGGCTCGTTCGTAACGGCGATCGCCTTTACACCCGCCAGATACGGCTTGGCGCGCTCCAAAAGGGCGGGCAAATTCTCGGCGTGAAGCCGCGCGGCGAGCTCTGGCACTACGCCGCCAAACTCCGTGTGCGAGGAATCTTGCGAAATTTTGCCCTCAAAAACTATTGTTTTGTCGGCGATTTTCGTGATCGCCAGCGCGCTGTCGTCGCAACTTGATTCAATTGCCAAAATCATCTTTAACTTTCACGCGAAAATTTAACAAACCGCGCCTCATAGCCGCGCTTTGTGGATATTTCTCAAAGTATTTTTGCGCCGCTTCTTTATCGTAGCCGCCCTCGCCGCGCCAAAATATCGGCGGAAAACCATAATCAATATATTCCGTAATTCGCCCGACTTATTTTGCCTCTTTTAACGCGTTTAATACAACTTCGCGATCCGAAAACGGATATTTCACCCCCGCGATCTCCTGCGTAGTCTCGTCGCCCTTGCCCAAAATCACGAGAATTTCATCGCTTGATAACGTTTGCAGAGCCTTTCTGATCGCAAGAGCGCGATCAGGCTCAATCTCCACGATCGCCCCCTCGCACCCCGCTTTAATCTGCGCGATAATTTCACGCGGGTCCTCGCTGCGCGGATTGTCGCTGGTCAAAATTATTCGCGCCGCAAACCGCGCCGCCGCTTTGCCCATTAGCGGACGTTTTATCTTGTCGCGATCGCCGCCCGCGCCGAAAAGCGCGACAATTTTGCGCGGCAAAAGCGCTTCCAAAGCTTTCTCAATCCCGTCCGACGTGTGCGCGAAATCCACGATGACAAAGGGATTTTGCGAGACGACTTCCATTCGCCCCGCCACGCCGCCGAAATTTTCGACCTGATCGCAGATTGCCTCTAGCGGCTTTTCAAGCAACGTCGCTGCCGCCGCGATCGCCGCCGCGATGTTATAGAGATTAAAGCGTCCCATTAGAGGACTCGCGAAGATCGCGCGATCCGTCCCGCGCGAAATCACGCCGCTTAAACCCTCGCGCGGCGAATACGCCTCCACCTTAAATGTCGCCGCGTTTTCCAGCGCGTAAGTCCGCGCATTGGCGTAATTAAACTCCACGAGCGGATCGTCTTTGTTGATAATTTTCGGCGTTTCATCGGCGAAAAACGAATTTTTCACCGCGCGGTATGTCTCAAAATCGCCGTGAAAATCCAAATGATCGCCCGTGATATTCGTGTGGATTTTCAGCGCGAATTTTAGCCCCGCCATTCGCCCTTGCGCGATCGCGTGGCTGCTCGCCTCCGTTACGAAAAACTGAGCGCCCTTTTTCTTCGCCTCGGCGATCCGCGCGTAATTATCCAGCAACATCGGCGTAGTCAAGCCTTTTTCGGCGAGTTTTTCACCGTTCATAAAGTAGCCGCGCGTCCCTTGCATCGCGACTTGATAGCCAAAATCAAGCAAAATTGAGTAAATCAGCGCGGCGGTTGTCGTCTTACCGTTCGTGCCGGTAATTCCCACAATCGGCAGATCAACATCAAAATAACGCGCCAGATCGCTAGGTTGCAAAATCGCCGCCGCGCCCTTTTCGCGCGCCGCTTGCTCAAACTTCGCCGAATACCAATCTACAACAAACGCCGTTTCGCTATCCGTCTCGCGCGAGTCTGCGGTAATAAACTTAAAATTTTCACCGATAACTTTGTACTTCATAATTTAGAAAACTTTTTATACGCTTTGAAAAGTTATAAAAGATTCAGCGCGAATCTCTTTCCCGCGCAGTTTCGCGATCAGCGCGGCGACTTGCTCGCTAGATCGCCACGAGAGCGAGGCGCTCTCTATAAATCTATACGCCGCGTCAAGGTAGCCGTTGTCAATTAGCCGCTCCACCAAATCAACCCACTCGCGCTTTTCGGAGATATATAAATTCGTAGATCGCGTTACGCTCTCAAAGGCGTCCGAAAAGCCGCGCCCCGCCTCTAAAATCTCCAAAAAATCGTTGTAGGAAATCCCGTTTTGCTCGGCGACTAAGCGATCAAGCGGCGAATTAGCAAAATTTTGCGCCTCAATTTCGGCGATGACATTCAGAATAAATTGTTTGGATTTCTTAGAATCGCTCGCGCGCAAAATCTGGTAAATTTCCGCGACTTTATAGCCCTCGCCCTCGCTCCTCGCGCAAAAATCAGCGATCAAAAGCCCCGATTTCGCCGCCCTGCTGGAGGGATTTTTGCAGAGCGCGGCGCGAAACAACGCGATCGCCGTGTGAAAGTCATATCGCGCCATCGCGTTCTCGGCTTTCGCCAGCAACGATTTGGCGGATATTTCGCGGCTCATTCGGCGATCTCCATAGGCTCCGCCGCGTTTTCCGTAACATCATCTAAGTTGCCCGTCGAGTCTTCGGACGACTCAAAAGCGGGCGCGGCGCGTTTTTGGAAAGAGTCGATCGCATCCGTAACGATCCAGAGTTTTTTCGCGAAAATCGCGTTGCGCAGCTCGCCCACGCCCGAATCCTCCGAAATTATCGCGTGGATCAAAACCTCGGAAATATCGTATTCATCGGTAATTTCGCGCGTTAAAAGCCTGCCTTTAGTCTGCGGCAAAATGTAGCAACGGCGCGCTAAAACGTAGTTTTCCATCTTCTTGCTATCGCCCAGAAAATTAAGCGTATCAAGAAGCCACTTCTTGCGCTCGCACGCGATACGTCCGCTTGATGAAATCTCAAACTCCGGCGCAGGCTCCACCCACGCCTGCAAATTCCCCGCGATCGCAAACGCCGCGATCAACGTCAAAAATTTAACTCTCACCCTCGCCTCCTAAAATTTCGTTTAACTTCGCTTTAATTTCGCTTGAATCGGGCAAAACAACCCGCTTACGCCGCGCCGTTTCGCCCTTTACGATCGCGATGTCGCTCTTGGCAATGCCGAAAAACTTCGCCAAAAACGCGATTAACGCTTTGTTCGCTTTGCCGTCTTCGGGCGGGGCGTTAATTTTGACGATAATTTCGCCCTCTTTCGCGCCTACAATCATATCTTTAGCCGCGTTCGGACGGACTTTTACTTTTATCTCCAAAAGCGCGCCGATATTTTACGCGAATTTAACTGCCGCTCGCGGCGGGCAGTTCAATGCCCGCGATCTGCTTTAGCGCCCGATCAAACGCCGCGCGGTCAATTTCGCCTTTAAGCCGCGCGTTTTCGTGGGCGAGCGCTTTGATAAACGACCCTGCTAGATTTTCCGCGGAGGAAAAGATCACTCCGCTCACTTCGGCGAATAACGCGCGCTGGTGAAAGATATATTCGCCCGTGATGATTTTGCAGTTAAATCGCGCCGCCTCTACGGGATTATGCCCGCCGCGAGCTGTGAACGCGCCGCCCAGCACGACAATATCCGCGATCTCGTAAAAGTCGTTTAATACGCCCAGCGCGTCTAAAAGCGCGATAGGCGCGCCGCCCAGCGGCGGGTTCGCGCCTCTTTGCAGAGCCTCCGCCGCTTTCTCGCCGATTCGCTCTACCGACAGATTGTTTTTTTCTGCGATCTTTTGAATCTCGTCAAAGACTAAATCAAAACGTTCTGGATGGCGCGGCGCGATCAGAATCCGTCCGCCGATCGCGCTTTCAAGCCACGCGCGCAAAATCATCGCCTCCTCGCCCTCGTGCGTGCTGGCGGCGATCGCGATCATACCTTCGGGTTTTTTGATCAAGCCTCTAGCGGGCGACGTTTGCAGCAACTTCAAGTTGCCCAAAACCTCTACATATCTTGCGCCGATCGCGGTAAATCTCGCGCGATCCGCGTCGCTTTGCGCGTAGATCGTATCCACAAACGCGAAAACCCGCGAGTAATAAAAGCGTTTTTTCAGGTAACTTTCGAATTTTTGCGCAGGAATCCGCGCCGAAAAGATCGCGGTTTTCGCGCCTTTTTTCTGCGCCGCACGGAACATCGCGAGCCAAAATTCCGCCTCATAAACAATCAACGCCTCCTGCGCCGTAACCCAAAAGGAAATAAAGTTTTCAAAGGGCAGATAGCGCACGGAGGCTTTCGGATAAAGACGGCGCGCTTCGTCAAAGCCTGTTTTGGTGGAGACCGAAATGTTCAGCGGTTTTTTGGCGGTAAGAACCGCGGCGGCGATTGGCTCTGCGGCGCGGACTTCGCCGAAACTCGCGCAATGCAACCACACGCCGCGCCGCGAAAAGGGCGGCGAAAAAGGCGCGACTTTCGCGAAGAAAAAGCCTCGCGCCCTTTTGGAAAAGAGCGCGGCTGCGCCCGCGATAGGCAACGCAAAAAGCCAGATAATCCACGATAAGACTAGGTAGGTTTTGATAAACATCGCGCGGATTTTACTTTTTTAAAACTTTTTGTAAGATCGCGGCGCGAAAGTCTTAATAAGCTTTATAGGTTTCTTATCATTGCGAGCCGCTAAGCGGTGGGCAACCCAGACAAAAAGTTAAAAGCCCGCTCAAAGAAACGGCTCCGCCGCGCCATAGGTTGCCGCGCGTTTTGCTTCGCTTTGGCGCTCGCAATGACGGAAAAGTTCGCTGGTTAGGGGTCAAAATTATGATCAAATTCTTCGTTACTCTTTTTTACAGCGGCTTATCGCCGAAAGCTAGCGGCACGATCGGCTCAATCGCGGCGATCCCGATCGCTATCCTATTGCTGTATTTCATTCCGATTGAGACATTTTGGCTTTTGATATTTTTGGTCTTTATCGCGGGGGCGAAAGCGGCGGATATTTATATGCGAAAAACCGCCCGCGAAGACCCGAAAGAAGTCGTAATAGACGAGCTTGTCGGAATGTGGATCGCGATCGCGATTCTGCCAGATTTTTTTAACCCGATTCAAATCGCGCTGGCGTTTATTTTTTTCAGAGTTTTTGATATTAAAAAACCGTCTGTGATCGGGAAAATTGACGCCAAACTCAAAAACGGCTACGGCGTAATGCTCGACGATGTTCTCGCGGGCTTTTTCGGCGGTCTCGCCGCCGCTTTATGCGTGAAAATTTATGAATTAGGGGGCAGCTTATGGAATTAGACGTTCGTTTTAAAAAAGATCGCCTGTTTAAGTATGTGGAAGCGCGGGAAAACGAGATCGCGGGCGGCGGCAAAAACGCGGCGAAAACCGCGCTTGACGATCTGGATATTCACGAATCCGACATCGCGGAGTTTATTTTAGAGCTCTACGATCAAAACCGCGCCGAATACGATCGCGTAATCCATTCGTTGCCGCCCGATTTGCTGGGTTTGGTCGCGCTCGAAATGCCTGAGACTATCCAAGAGGAGCTAGCGGAAAAACTCGGCGTGCAAGAGTGGGCGGATGTCGTCAATGAGCTCGAAACGGACGACGCGACCGATATTGTGCAAAAAATCGAGGAAATTGACGAGGAAAAAGCATACGAAATCATGCTCCAAGTCGATAGCGAACACAAAGAGGACATTGAACGCTTAAAACGTTTTGATGACGACAGCGCGGGCGCCATTATGCAGACTGAGCTTTTCAGCGCGAAACTCGGCGAAAAGATCAGCGACTCCATTAAACGTCTCAAAACGTTGGTGGCGGCGGAAGAGATCAGCAACATTCACTTTGTTTTTGTGATTGACGATCACAACAAATTAAAAGCAATGCTCAGTTTAGAGGCTCTGATAATGCTCGATCTGGACAAAACTTACGCCGAGAGCATTGACGATCTAGACGAGCCTGTTTTTGTCTATGCCAACGACACGATCGAGACCGTTACGCAAACCGTTGAGCGTTACGACCTTGCGGCGATCGCGGTGGTGGATAACTTTGGACACCTTTTGGGACGGATCACGAGCGATGATATTTACGATTTGATCGAGGATCAAGCGACCGAGCAAATTTACGCTCTAGCGCAAGTCGGCGAGGATTTGGAACACAAAGACGGCGTGAGCAAAAACGCCTTCGCGCGGGCGAGGTGGCTACTTCTAAACCTCTTTTCATCAACTTTCGGCGGCTGGGTCGTGAGCCACTTTACGGACGCGATCGAGCAAGTTGTCGCCTTGGCGGTCTTTATGCCCGTTGTCGCAAGTATGGGCGGCGTTGCTGGAACGCAAACCTTGACTGTGATCGTGCGCAAACTAGCGCTCGGTCAAGTGAAATTAAACGACACGATCTCGGTAATGGCGCGCGAGATCGCGACGGGATTATTAAACGGCGGATTATTCGCGAGCGCGGCGGGAGTTTTAGCGTGGCTGTGGTTTGGAATGCCGCTCTTAGGCGTAACTGTGGGACTCGCGTTGCTCTGCAACTTTTTTTACGCTGGATTTTTCGGCTCTATGATCCCGCTTACGTTAAAACGTTTCAATATTGATCCTGCTGTGGCTAGCTCCACGCTTTTAACGACCGTAACAGATGTTGCGGGATTTTTCACATTTCTGACGCTGGCAACTATGATTTTGTTAAAATAGCCGCTATTTCACGAAAGGGTACAATACGTTTATGTTAACCAACCAACCGCGCCTATCCGTAATAGTTCCCATCTACAATGTGGAGCCTTATTTAAGAGAGTGCGTAGAGAGCATACTCAAGCAGGCTTTTGCTGATTTTGAGTTGATACTTGTAAATGACAAATCGCCCGATAACTGCGGCGCGATAATAGACGAATACGTCGCGAAAGATAACAGAATAAAAGCGATCCATAACGCGGAGAATATAGGCGTGGGTCTCTCGCGCAAGGCTGGACTAGATATTGCGATCGGCGAATATGTGATATTTATAGACAGCGACGATTATATTAAGCCCAATATGTTCGCTCTGCTTATAGACAAAGCGGCCAGAGAGGGGCTGGATATTGCGGTGTGCGGGTTTGATGACATAACAAAGAAAATCTACAATATAAAACCCTGTTCAAGAGATAAGTTGATAGCCGAGCCATATGAATACGGATACCTATGGAATAAAATTGTTAAGAGAGAGGTATATCAAAAGTGCGAGTTTAGCCCATATCAGTATGGCGAAGATGCCTACCTATCCCGCCAAGCGTATTACTACGCCAAAACTATCGGTGTTGTGAACGAGCCGCTATACTTTTACAGATATCGGAGCGATAGCTTGTCTAACTCGGCGAGCAACCGTGAGCGAAACGCTACCCACGCAGGCATCAACTTTAAAAAGACTGTAGAGTTTCTACGCTCCAAATACGGCAAAAACATAGATATGCTAGAGCCTATGCTCAGCAAAACCGTAAATGCTTTTAAAGGTTATATAGAGTGGGAATCTACCAACGCGGGGTTAATAGACTTTGCGGAGTTGATGGACTTTTATCCCGAATCGCGCTATGACTTATTGAAAAAGAATAAGCGATTGTATAAGTTGCTTATGTCCTATCGCAAGTGGAGACGCCGCCTTAAGTATTGGCGGTGGTAACAATTGCGGCAAAGCGCGTTCTCGCTAATAAGTAGCGACGGCTTTACCAGCGCGAGAAATAATTGACGGAAATTGCATAGTAAGGCAGTGAAGACTCCCGTGCTGGCGTATCGGAACGCGGCAATCGATCGGGACAATCTCGCGATTAGGAAAAGTTTCTCGAAAAATATTTAACGCCTCTTTGTCCGCGCGCGATCCGCAAATGGGCTCTCCATAGGTAGGCGCGAGTACCGCGCCATTCACAAACAAAAAATTCGCGTAAGTTGCGGGCAATCGCTCGCCATTAAAATAGATCGGCTCCGCCATTGGCAACTCCACCAAGTTATACGGCTTGCCCGCCGCCGTGCGAAACGCCATAAGTTCGTCCTTCATATTTGCCAGCGGCTCGTAGTGCGGATCGCTGGCGTCGGCGCAACCCACATACATAATTGTCTCGGGCGAGGCGAAACGCGCCAAAGTGTCAATATGCGCGTCCGTATCGTCATTTTCCAGACGCCCGTTCTCCAGCCACAAGACGCGCCCGCGCTTAGCCCCGAAATCCGCCGCAAATTCGCGCTCAAAATCCTCTCGCGTTAATCCAAAGTTACGATTCGGCGCGAAGAGGCAAGTCGCGGTAGTCATTATCGTGCCCGCACCGTCGCTCTCAACGCTGCCGCCCTCCAAGATCAACGATTTTTTCTCATATTTTGCGCCGCTAAAAAGCCCCGCCGCGATCAAGCGCGAATTAACCTGATCGTCCAAATCCGCCGCGAACTTCGCCCCCCAGCCGTTGAAAGTGTAATCCAGCAGAACAGCCTCGCCATCCTCTTCCGCCGTGATAAAGCCAAAATCCCGCGCCCAAGTATCGTTCGTGAGCGCCTCTACAAAAACCGCTTCGCGCGCGCTTGCCCCCAATAATTCCCGCGCTTTTTTCTCGTCGGCGCAGACGACTATCACCTTTTCGTATCGCGCGATCACCGTGATTAACTCGCGGTAAAACTCCAAAATATCGCCCAAATACGGACTCCAATCACTCTTTTCGCGCGGCAACGCCACTAAAACCGCGCTTTGCTTCTCCCACTCCGCTGGAAGTCGCCTCAATTTGCCTCCTTTAAGGCTTGTTCTTTCAGCAGTTTTGAGAGCGTCTCCGCAATGAGCGCGATCTTTTCGGCGTTCTCGGCGATGAGCGCGTTTCTTGTTAGCTCCAATTCTTTTTCTTTAACTTCGGATTGCGCGTTCGCCGAAAGGTCGCTCGCCTCCAACGCGCGGTCGCACTCCTCCATAATGATTTCGCTCTGGCTTTTGACGGCGCCGATTTCGTCGAGCGCGCTCGCGATCATCTTTTTGGAGACGCTAATCTGCTCCAAACTGCTCTCTCCCGCGATCACAAACGAATTACACGCCTCCGATAACTCCTCCGCCCAGCCGCGAAAGTTGCGCGTATAGATCGCCGCGTCTGTCGCCATACGCTCAATCTCTTGCGCGATCACCAAAAAGCGTTTGCCGCTCTCGCCCGCGCTCGCCGCCTCCAACGATCCGTTAAACGAAAGCGCCCTCGCCTGCGTCGTCAATGCGTCTATCTCGCGCAGATATTCGCGCGCTTTCTGCGACTGCGCGGCAAGGCGCATCACAGCGGCGATCTCCATCTCTTTACCGACTTTGATCGCATCCGCTTGAGCCAAATTCGCGCCGATTGACTTCGCGCTCGCGCTCAAACTCACATTCGTCCTCTCCGCAAGGCGCGCGATCGTGCGATTTCTAGCCGCTAAATCTTTGCTGAGCGCGATCTGGTTTTTGAGTTTGGCGGCGGAGTCGTTTAGAGCGTTCCTCATATCCTCCGCCCCCTCTTTGATTTCATTGCTCGCGCTTTTAATGGCGGCGAGAGCTTCGGCGAATTTGTCGCAATCCCTGTACGCGATCGCAGGCTTGACTATCGCTTTTGGTTGATCGTAACGCGCCGCGCGCACCGTGAAAATTCGCGTAACGCGTTCCGCGATATTCGCTGATCGCGCGATGAAATTTTCCAGAAAAACGCGCATTATTCCGCCCTCGTTTTGTAACGTTCAATCGCGTTTTTGAGTTTTTCGCTCATTTCGTTGAGGCTGTCGGCGATCTTGCTGCTGGAGTTTGTGGCGATCACAAATTGCCTAACGCCGGTGCCGATCTCTTTCAATGTCTCAAAAATTTGCGAAGAGGCGTATTCTTGCTGTTTGCTGAGGTTGCTTATCTGCATATTCCGCGCCGCGACATTCTGCGCGTTTGAGACGATCTCCTCAAAGACCGCTTTTTGCTCATTCATTCGCTCGTAGCCGTGCTCAATGCGGCGGCTGCCGTTGTTCGCCTCGCCTATTAGCACTTGCGCGGCTTTTTTCGCCTCGTAAATTTGCGCTTTGATCTCTTTCGTGGATTCGGCGACATTATCCGAAAATTTCCGAATCTCTTTCGCGACCACGCCGAATCTCGCGCCGCTTTCGCCGCTGCCTGCCGCCTCCAAAGAGGCGTTAAATGCGATGAGTTTTGTCTGCTCCGCGATGTGATCAATATCTTTCGTGCTCTCGGCAATACGCGAGATCATCACATCTACATTTTTAATTTCGTCAATAATTTTGTTATTTTGATCGCGGATTTCTTGCACAAGACGCTGGTTTGCGTCGCGTAACGCCGCGCCTTTGGCGATTAAATTTTGCATATCGCCCGCGATATCGGCTACTTCGGTGGTTTTCAAGGCGACTTGCTCGGATAAATTTTTGTTTCCCTCCATAGTCGCTACGATCTCCTGCACGCCCGCGCTTTGCTCGTTGGCGGTCGCGCTGATTTCGCGCGCCGAAGCCGACAAATCATATACCGCGTCCGTTACCAAATTCGCGTTCTTTTTGAATGTCTCGAAAATTTCGCGCAAATCCGCTAGAAAGTCGTTAAAGGCGATCGTTAATTCGCCGAATTCGTCTCTTGATTGCGCATCAACGGTTACGCTTAGATCGTGATTGGAAAGCGATGAAAATACGGTTTGTAAATTTTTTGACGATTTATGTATTGAATAACTCGTGAAAAGCACGACCAAAATCGCTAATAAAACAACAGCCGTTGTGATCGCGATTCTCACATAAATTTCTTTGCGATCTTCATCTAACATTACATTTAGCAAAAACTCAATTTCGTCTAATGTAGAATTCCACAAATTGCCGATCGCGATATATACTTGGCTTGTGTTTTTAACTATTTCGTTAATATCGGTTATTTTTTTCTCTTTTCTTATAAACTCGTCCATATCGTCCGTGAACTTTTGAAACGCGATCGTATAAATTTCAAGTTGCGAATTTAACTGTATCGTAGCGTTTTTGCGGTGAGAGTCGTTTAATTGCAAATTCGCCACTCCGTTTAAAAACGCCTCGCGAACTTCTCTATGTTCTGCGTTTCTGAGCAAATTCAAATTATCGCCTAACTCTTTTAGGCGGTTTTCCAGCAGAAATTTTATCGCCTCTTGATTAGCGTTTTTACCCTCCGATCGCGATCTGAAAACAGCGGCGCGAACGATATTGCCTATATTAACTACTCTAATCGCCAAATTCGGGATTTTATCCAAACTCAAATCCGCAAAGTAATAACTCGCCAGATCATTTACAGACAATAATACGTCGTCCTCTTCAAGTTGCTTTAATGTCGTAATAGATGTATTCATATATTCAACATACATTCTTAATAACGTGCGCCAATTATTCATATTTTGCGTTTTTATCTCAACCCAATCCGCCGAAAATGAATGAAAGCCTTTAGCGTCCAAAATTGCTAGTTGTTCCTCTATTTTTAACTCGACTTCTTTAATATCGCCGTCTTCAAGCTCCGAACGTATTCTTAAATGTTGCGGCAAGAGCTCAAATAGAAGCGTTACGGGACGGATCACCTGAATCAATTCTATGCGGTTTTCACGCGCCTTAATAGAGGTCAAAAGCGGCAAAATGGACATATAAAATAAAGTCGCCATAGGCACTATGAAAAACATTCCGATCAAAATTAGTTTCGTGGATATTTTAATATCGTTAATGCTTTTCATTATTTGCTCCTTTTAAGCATTTTTTTAGCCTGTTTTCTATCGCCGAAATATAATTTTCAGTAGCAAAACCGCCCACAAAAACCTCCAAACCCATAGCGCCCTTTTCCAATAATACTTTTAACGAATTTTCCAAGTAATTTTTACTGTTTAGTATTTGCCCTAAGCGAAAGTTTGCGATCCAAAAATTATCGCTTCTTTTTAACGCTTCTTTATAACACTTTACCGCGCCCTCTTGATCGTTAGTCTCCAACAGAAGTTCCGCGCGCAAAAAGAGAGTATATTTTGACACCCCGAAACTTTGAGCTTTCGTAATTAAGTTTCCAGCGTTTTCAGGGTTGTCATGAATATAATCTATCGCCTTTGCTATACAGGAATTTATATCGCGATCGTTATTTGTTTCTCCGCTTCTTATTAAACTCGCGATCATATATGGGTCAATGTGGCTATTTACATTGACTTTCTGCGGTTCTTTTTCTATTTTTACTTCGCGCTTTTCTCTTGACTTTTTAATAGATTTTATCACAATATTCTCTATAATTTCCACCTTTTCTTTTTTAGCTGAATTCTTCTCGAAATAAAACACGTTTTTATCGCGGATTTTCGCTAATTCTTCGCTCTCTTCCAGCGCGCTTTCGCCCACTCCGACTATTAAAACTCCATCTTCTTTAAGCGATCCTGAGATCAGATCAAGAGCGCGAGCTTTTGCCTCCGTGGTAAAATAAATTAAAGCGTTGCGAAAAAATACAAGATCGTAATATCTGCCTTTAATGCCGTCAAATATATTTTGCTCATAAAAATTCACCCGCGATCTGATATATTCGTTTAACACAAAAAAATCATTTCCGCGCTCTTTGATAAACACTTCTAAAAGCGGCGTATAATCTTTGCCGTCATCACGCAAAGTACGCACATTAAATTTACCGCTTTTCGCTTGATAGATCGCTTCTTTGTTAATATCAAAGGCGTCAATTTTATAAGCGATTTTCGTCAAACTTTTAGAGTTAAAATCCTCAAACAAAACCGCGATTGAATACGCCTCGCAACCGATTGACGAAGCCGCGCTTAAAATTCTGATTTCGCCGCGCGTTTTGGAGTAACGATCGCGAATTAAACGCGAAAGAAGCGCGAAGTGCGCCTTTTCTCTGAAAAAATAGGTTTCGTTTGTGGTGAAAAACGGCGCTAGATCGCTCAAATCCGCGTCTTCTTGATCTTTATCTAAAAAGAGCGCCGCCGCCTCCGTAACGAGTCTATCGCGCGAAACATCGTCCAAAACCACGCCTGATCGCGCCGTTATCAATTCGCTCAAAGAGGCGATCGTCATAGCCGATCCATACACAAAAACGAGATTTTCGCGCCAATTTCGCCGAGCGGCAGCACAAAATCCGCCGCGCCGCGCTCTATCACGGCTTTGGGCATACCGAAAATCAGCGATGTCGATTCGTCCTGCGCGATCACGATCCCGCCCGCGTTTTTCACCGCGAACGCGCCGTCCGCGCCGTCAAAGCCCATTCCCGTCATCACAACCGCCAGCACGCCTTCGCCCAGAGCTTTCGCCGCGCTTTTGAAGAGCACATCAGCCGCGGGTTTTTGGTGCTGGACAAGATCGCTATCCTCCAAAATAATATGCGTTGCGTCAATCGTGAGATGCAAACCGCTGGGAGCGATATAAATCGTCCCGCCTTGATAGCTCTCATTGTGCTGCGCGGTTTTCACGGGCATTTTCGCGAAACTCCCAAGCCAATTGGCAAAATCGGCGTCCATTCCGTCGCTCTTGTGCTGCACGATAAATATCGGCTGCACGATCGGTCGCATATTGGATAAAAGCTCTTGCAACGCTTTGGGTCCGCCTGTGGAAATGCCGATCGTTACCGCTAAAATCCTGCGGCTTTGCACGAATTTCGGGTGCGGGGCGCATTGCTGGTGCGCGGAGTAGAATGATGCGATCCTCTTCAAACTTTCCAGCACCTTCAAGCGTTTTTTATAACTCGCCTTAACCGAAAGATCTTCTTTTCTGAAGAAATCCAACGCGCCTCTCGTGGCGGTTTCGTAAATATTTTGCGGCGTCTCATAGGAACTCACAACGGCGACCGGCGCGATTCTCTCTTTCGTGATCGTCTCAATCGCCTCCAAACTATACGGCATAGCTAAATCCATAGTTACCAAATTAGGCGAAAGCTCTCTCGCCAGCCGCACGCCCTCCTTGCCGTCCGCCGCCTCGCCCACGACCACAAACTCAGAATCGTAGCTGAGAAAATCTTTAATAACTTCACGCGCCGTGAGGCTGTCTTCCACCACAAGAATCCTAATCATGCGGCACTTCCTTTAATATAGCGCGGCATATTTTGCCAGATCATCATCGGCGCTATCCGAAATATCGGCTCCTCATTCCAAAACGCCGTGCCGTCATAAATTTTCGCCTCAAACGATCGCTCGATAAAACGCGGCGCTTTGAACCAGAAACTATCCTCAAAATCCACTTCGTCCTCTACTTCGGAGACGATCAGATACAACTCGTCCTCTTTCGCGCCGATCGCTTCGGGTTTGATCTCTAAAAAATGCCGTTCGCGCGCGTTAAGCCCCATAATTCTAGCGAGCGAAACCAGCCCGTTCGCGGGGTCTTCGCCGCCGTCAAACAAGCAGATTTTGCCGACGGCGTGAGATTTGATCGCCAAATAATACTCGCCGATCTTGAATATAAGGTGTTTCAATGATCATCTCCAATGCTCTCAATCTCTTCTTCAAGCGATCTTAAAATCGCCTCCAAATTCAGCGCGGTTACATCGCGCGAATTATATTTGAAACGCGACTTAGCCAGCGCGTCCGCGTCGTTTAGCAAAGTCTTCTCGCGATCGTGAATTTCGGCAATATCCACAACGTCGTCAATAGCGATCGCGATCTTTTCTTCGGGGTCTTTGAGGGTGATCGCGCGCGAATTTTTGGGGCGTTCCGCTTTGATGAGCGGCGAAATATCCACAAGCGCGAACGGATTGCCGAGCCTATTTATAAGCCCCAGCATACATTCGGGGGCGAGCGGCAGCGGATAAACTTTCTGATAGTCAAACGCCTCGCCAATGTCGCCCGCCTCAAAGGCAAAGAAATCCTCGCCGAGCGAAAAGATCAAATAACGCTCCATAACCGCCATTTACTCCTCAAAATTACAGCGTTTTCTTAAGACGCTCGCTCATTTTATCAATTCTATCTATAATTCCAAAAATTTTTGGAGGGCGAAATGAAAATCAGCGTAATTCAGGGACCAAACCTAAATATGCTCGGCGTGCGCGAAAAGGCGCTTTACGGCGCGATGACGATGGATAATATCCACGCGGAGATGCGCAAGATCGCCGAACAAAACGGCGCGGAGATTGAGTTTTATCAGAGCAATTTGGAGGGCGAAATTGTGGATCGCATTCAAGAGTGCTACGGCGAAACGGACGCGATTATCCTTAATCCTGGCGCATACACGCACACTTCAATCGCGATCAGAGACGCGATCACGGCGGTCGGCGTACCAACCATAGAGATTCACATCACGAATATCGCGCGGCGCGAGGAGTTTCGGCAAAACTCCTACATTTCGCCTGTGGCGGCGGGGGTGATCAGCGGTTTTGGACCATTTGGCTACCACTTGGCACTCTTGTCGGCGATCCAGATCGCGCGCGAAATTGACGCGCAAAAAGCCGCGAATAACAAGCAATGAGCGGCTTTATCACAATTAACGAGGCGGCGCAAAGGCACGAATGCGGTTTTTCGTGCGATCACGCCTTGTTTGTTAGCGCGAATGACGAGCGATATTTTATCACCGATTCGCGCTACACAACAGAGGCGAGAGAACGCGCTAAAAATGTTAGCGTGATTGAAAGCGATAATTTATTCAAAACCGCGAAAGATTTGTTAAAGAAATTAAAAGGCGTAAGAGTTAAAGTTGATCCGCGCGAAATTTGCTACGCGGATTTGGCTTTTTTGCTGGAAAATTTGCCAAAATCACGATTTGTTTTCGCGCGAAACTTTCACCAAAAAAAACGGGCGGTTAAAAGCGCGGACGAAGTCGCGAAAATAGAAAAATCAGTACGAATTTTGGCACAAAAATATGATTCTATCGCGAAATTTATCGCTGAAAACGGAATTGGTTTAAGCGAAAAAAAGTTACATTATCTCGTATGTGAAACTCTGCGAAATAACGGCGAAAACGATTTGAGTTTCGAACCTATCTTCGCAATAGAAGAAAACGCCGCAAAACCGCACGCGTTACCCGGCGATCGCGCGTTGAAAGAAGGCGATACTATTCTTTTAGACTGCGGCGTAAAGTATGACGGCTACTGCTCCGATCGCACGCGCGCGGCGATCTATGATCGCGGGTTTAATTTTGATATCCGCCAAAAGTTTAATAATGCGGAAAAACAGAAAATTTACGATGTGGTTTTAGGCGCGCACAACAAAGCGATAGATTTAATTAAAAGCGGTATGAGAGCGAAAGAGATAGATTTAATCGCCAGAAATTATATAGCAAACGCAGGCTACGGCAAATATTTTTCACATTCATTAGGGCACGGGGTTGGTCTTGAAATTCACGAAGAGCCGTATATAAATAAAAAAAACGATATGATTATAGAAAATAATATGGTTTTCACGATTGAGCCCGGAATTTATATACCGGGATTTTTCGGAATAAGGATAGAAAATATAGTAAAAATTCAAGATAATAGAGCCGTAATAATATGAAAAAAACAATAGATACGGAAAATGCGTTTTTTTACACCGAACTATACCCGAAAAATAATAAAAAATCCGCTAAAAAATTCTATGCTTTGATCGGTATTGGCGCGAATATCGGAAACTTAAAAAAAACTTTTCATAAAGTATATTTTTATCTTTATTCAATGCGCGAAATTGATATTGTCAAAACCTCGCCGATTTACGAAAATCCGGATTTTGCGGAGGCAAAAAATCCTAAATTTTTCAACGCCGCGATCCTGATTAAAACCACCTTAAATCCGCTAAATTTGCTTAAATCTCTATTAAAAGTTGAAACTCGCTTCTATCGCGAACGCCCATATAAAAACGCGCCGCGCCTGATTGATCTGGACATAATTTTTTACGAAAATAAAGTTGGGCGTAATGTGCTATATTTTCAAGATAAGAAAGCGGAAAACTTGGCGATCCCGCATCCATTTTGGGATAAGCGCGCCAGCGTGATTTTGCCGACCCTAAATTTAAGAGGAAAATTATGAAAACTTTCAGCTATCAAGGTGAAAACACGGGCGAAATCCTAAAAAAAATCGCCGCCGAATGGGGCGAAGACGTGAATGTGGTCGCAACAAAAGAGATTCAAAAAAAGACTATGTTTTCAAACGGTTTATACGAAATAATCATAGCGGTAGACGACGATTTGGCGAACCAAAAAGTAGTGGAAAAAACGCAGAAAAAATCAAACGATCTCGACGATGTGCAAGTGCGCATTTCGGAAACAGCCAAAGAGATTGAAAAAATTATGGCTTTGGCGGGCATAGATCGCACGGAAACTAAACCGAAAATAGAGGTTAAAAAACAGCCTGAAAAAATAGTTAGGGCAACGCAAAATTTAGAGCCGACTTTAACGATCAGCGGCGGCTATAACAGAGAGATTCAAAGAGAGCGCACGAAAGTAGAAATTGAAACGCCTAAAAGCGGAGTTCTAAATCAAGCCGGCGATCTGGAAAGTTTGAAAAAAGATATTAAAGTTCTAACCGATCGCGTAAAGCTGATGCAAGAGACGATCTGGAATAATGAAATGAAAGATAAAAGCAATGTCGTAATTCCGTCCGAATTCGCGGAAATTTACCGCATTAGCAGACAGAGCGGAATTAACGCTACATTTTTAGACGAAATTATGGAATTAAGCGTAAAAAATATGCCGAGCACAATGCGCCAAAGCACTGAAACGGTTAAGCGATATTTTTTCACGCTTTTGCGCAAAATGATCCCCGTGCGCGAAGAGTTTAAAATTTCGCGCGCGAATAAAAAAATCCTAATGCTCGTAGGTCCCACTGGGGTCGGCAAGACTACGATGATCGCGAAGCTCGCGGCGCGATACGCCCACATTTTGAATGAAAAATATAAAGTGGGTTTAATCACAATGGACACATATAGAGTTCGCGCGGTAGAGCAATTATCATATTACGCGAAACTTATGCGTTTAGGCAATATAGAAACCGTGCAAAATCCCTCTGATTTGTCGGGGGCTTTAACGAGTCTGCGCGATTGTGATTTAATTTTAATCGACACTGCGGGAAATAGCCCGCACGATAAAGAAAAAATTACGAAAATTTCGCAATTTTTGAATGTGGACGGCAATCGTCAAATCGCGGTAAATTTAGTAGTTTCCGCCAGCAGCAAATTAGACGATCTGCGCGATATTTACAAAAATTATTCCGCGCTTAATATAGACACCGTGATCGCGACTAAATTCGACGAGACAAAAACGTTCGGATCGTTATTTAGCTTTATTTGCGAGTGCAATAAGCCGTTTTCGTATTTTTCAACGGGTCAAGAGGTGCCAGACGACATAATGCCCGCGAGCAAAGATAAATTCGTCTCTTGGCTTTTAGACGGATTTAACAAAAACGCGGAAATGACGAAGTATAATAGTTGAAAGGAAAAAGATGAACGATCAGGCAAAAAAACTCACCGAACTTGTGGAGAAACAAGCCTCGCCGAAGACAATCAATACGCGGGTGATCGCGGTAACGAGCGGCAAAGGCGGCGTGGGTAAGACTTCTATCAGCGCGAATTTGGCGTATTTACTCGCCAAACGAGGCTACCATGTGGGGTTGTTTGACGCCGACATCGGGCTGGCAAATTTAGATGTGATGTTGGGCGTGAAGCCCGAAAAAAACATTATGGACCTCATCAAAGGCGACTGCAAGATTGAAGATGTGATAATGCGCATTGAGGAGACTTTGTTTCTCGTGCCGGGCGAAAACGGCGGCGAAATTCTGAAATTCGGCGAGCAATTTGTGCTGGATCGCTTCTACACGGAGCTCAAAAAACTTGACTTTTTGGAGTATTTGATAATCGACACGGGCGCGGGAATCGGCGAAAATGTGCGGACATTTTTAATGGCTTCCGATATTTCGGTGGTAGTTACCACCCCCGATCCAGCCGCGATCACAGACGCATACGCGATGATCAAAACGCTCCATATCGCGAATAAACCGCTGACTACGATATTAAACCAAGTGCAAAGCGAGCGCGAGGGCGCGCTTGTCCACGAAAAGATCAGCAAAGTAGCCGCGCAAAATTTAGGGCTCGCGAACCTCAATATGCTGGGAATGATCCCGCGCGATTCGGATTACGCGCGAAGCGTCAGAAGCCGCTACTTGCTCTCAAAAGAGGTGCCAAACAGCGACACGACTCAAAGATTAAACAAAATTTTAGATAATCTTTTACAAGTTATGGAACGCGGTGTGCTTAAAGATGCGCAAGAAAGCGGTGTAGGAAGGTTTTTCAAACAACTGCTGACCAAATTCTAAGGCGGTAGATGCGTCCGGAAAATTTTATATTTTTCTTGTCGTCGTGCGGGTTCTTCATAGGGATAATCTTCGGCGTTCTGGCGGATTTTGAGCCTATGGGAATCATATATTCGTGCGCGGCTTTTACCGCGCTATTTTATATGATCGGACTCTGCGCGGGAGCGTTTTTTATCCGCGCGCTGGATATTAAAGCCGCTTACACGATCGACTCGGAATACTACGAGACGCAACTTGACAAAGCCCGCGCGCAAATTGAGCGCCGCGAGGTAAACATCAGAGACGCGACCCGCTTTATCCGCGTCTTGGAGCAAGAGATCGCGAGCGCCGTCCAAAAAGACGAGACGAATAAGGTTGCCCTGTGAGTACCGAATTAGCGGCGATCGCGTCATACGCCACAAACCAGCAAGAGTTGCAAAACTCTTTGGCGGTGCAGTATTTGCCGGCGGTGAAAGCGATGGCGCACAGGCTCAAAGAGCGTCTGCCCGCTAGTATAGAGGCGAGCGATCTCATTTCAATCGGCGCGGAGGAGTTGATTAAACTAGCGCGCCGCTACGACTCCGAAATTAACGACAACTTCTGGGGTTACGCGAAAAAGCGCGTGCACGGCGCGATGTTGGATTTTTTGCGCAGTTTAGACACAGTAAGCCGCGGCGATCGCAAGTTAATTAAAGATGTGGAAAAACTCATTATAAGTTACTTCGGCGAGCACGACGAAGAGCCGACAAACGAATTTTTGGCGCAGAATTTAGGCGAAGATGTCGGCAAAGTGCAAAAGGCGCGCGACGCCGGCGACGTTGGAACTCTCTTGCCTCTTGACGAGCAACTTCACTTATTCGGCGAAGAGGAGTCCGAAACCGAAACGCAAATTTTGCGCGACGAGCTTATAGCCCAAGTTCAAGCCGCTTTATCCGAGATGAGCGAGCGCGATCAGACAATCATTCAACTTTACTTTTACGACGAGTTAAATCTAAAAGAGATCAGCGAAGTTTTGGATATTACGGAGTCGCGCATTAGCCAAATTATCAAAAGCGTGGCGCGGCGCGTGCGCGAAAGGATAGGATAATGGCGGATATACTTTCGCAAGAAGAGATAGACGCGCTCCTTGAGGCGGTGGACGACGAGGATATTAGCGCCGATCAGGTCATAAAAAAAGAAAAACAAGCTAAACAGCGTCAAGTAACGCTCTACGATTTTAAGCGTCCGAACCGCGTCAGCAAAGAGCAGCTCCGCGCTTTCCGCTCCATTCACGACAAAATGGTGCGCGCCCTCTCCGCGCAAATTTCATCTACAATGCGATCTATCGTAGAGATTCAGTTGCACTCGGTAGATCAGATGACCTACGGCGAATTTTTGATGTCCCTGCCCTCGCCGACTAGCTTTAATGTCTTTTCTATGAAGCCTTTGGAGGGCAGCGGCGTTTTAGAGATCAACCCCGCGATCGCGTTCCCTATGGTGGATCGCCTGCTGGGCGGCAAGGGCGAAACATACGAAACTAACCGCGACTTTTCTGATATTGAGTTAAACTTGCTAGATACGATCCTGCGCGTGATAATGCAAAACCTTAAAGACGCTTGGGGTCCGATCACGGAGCTTTACCCCGTGATTGAGGCGAAAGAGTCAAGCCCGAACGTCATTCAGATCGTAGCGCAGAACGAGATCGTGGTAATGGTGGTAATGGAGATTATTATCGGGCACACGAGCGGAATGATGAATATCTGTTATCCCGTGATCGCGTTAGAACCGTTGTTGCCCAAACTTGCGACGCGCGATATAATGATCAGCGACACAAGCAGCAAAAAATCGCGCAATAAAGAGTTAAAGACTTTGCTAGGCGGCGCGCGCGTGAATCTTGACGCAATCATAGGAGACGCGAAACTCACTTTGCGCAGCTTCTTTGACCTGCAACGAGGCGATATTTTGATATTAAACCGCCCTGCGGACGACACGGCGATCTTGTGTATAGACGGCGAGGACAAATTTATCGCGCGGTTGGGGTTAAACCGCTTCCGCAAAACCGTCGAAATTGAAGAGCTGGTGCGCACCGAGCACGATGATGTCAAATCTATTCTTAGCCGCCTCGAAGACGAACGCCGCAAGAAAATCCAAGCATTTAAGGGCGAAACAGTATGACTTTTATAGAGCTTTTGCAAAAAGAGATGACCGCTACTGTGAGTTCCTTAGTCGGCGCAGAACCGAAAGTGAGCCTCAAAAGCGAAAACACGTTAAACAGCCTCTCCTCAATCGTGCCGCCCGCGGTGGCTCTCACGTTAGCTTTCAGCGGCGCGGCGAGCGGTAAAGGGTGCGCGATCTTGCAGACAAATGTCGCGACCGCCCTCGCGGATATGATGGTCGGCGGCGGCGGCGCGGTGAAAGAGGTTATGGAAGACGAAGATATAGACGCCACGAAGGAGATCGTCTCGCAGGTTTTCGGCGCGGTTTCATCATCGCTCGCGGCGCAAAACGAGCTGCCCAAACTCTCAATCAAATGTGAAAGCGCGGAATTTATCGGAGACGGATCAATTGAGCTCGGCAAATACGCCAAAATGTTCACTTTCAACTTTGAAATCGCCTCAATTAACAGCATTGTGAATGTCGCGCTGGATTCTACGATCGCGGACGCGATTTCCCGCAAAGCGGAGAACGCGCCGCCTAATTTGAGCTCCGCGGCGCCCATCTCGTCGCCGCCTTATGACGCGCCCGCGCCGCATATCAGCGCGAATTTGTCCGCCGAAGAAGCGCGAAATATTCATCTGCTAATGGATGTGCGCCTCACAGTGCGCGTCAGGATCGGCAAAAAGCAGATGTTATTGCGCGATGTGATAAATATGGACATTGGCTCGATCGTAGAACTCGACCAGCTCGCCAACGAGCCTCTGGATATTTTGGTGGATAACAAAAAGATCGCCGAGGGCGAAGTCGTGATCGTAGATGGCAACTTCGGCGTGCAAATAACCTCAATCGGCACCAAACGCGAACGTTTGGAGCAGTTGAAAGGCTAACTTTTCGCGGATTATCGCCGCGCCAGCGTATATGTAGTAGGGGCGAACTGCGTTCGCCCGATATAGATCGCCTGATCGCAATATAACGTTAGCCAACCGTAGGATCGCGTACTCACTCGCAAGTTATATTGAGTCCATTATTCCAATTTTCTAACTCAGCTTCGGTGAAAGGTCTTTTTTTGCCGTTTGTTTTATGGCAAACGCCGCTTATTGGTTTGTCCTTTTTATATGTAAATACGCCGAAAATTGCGCCGTTTTCCCTGAAAGCTCTCATTTTGCCCTCTTGTACGCCGTTTTTATACGCGATCTCTTGCCTTAACTTGCCGCTCTCGTAATAAATTTTCTGGGTCCCGTCTATAACGCCGTTTTTGTATGGAATTTCTTTTTCAAGTTTGCCATTCTCATAGAAATACTTCGCGACCCCTTCGAGTTTGTCGTTTTTGCGCGGTTCTTCCGCTTTAAGTTTACCGCTTTCATAGAAACCTTTCACAACCCCTTCAATCTTATCGTCTTTTAATGGAGTTTCGACTTTTAACGCGCCTGATTCGTAATACGTCCTAAGCGCGCCGTATGGTTTGCCGTCAATGCAAAACATTCCAAGCATTACGCCGTCATTGATCATTCGCACATCTGTTTTGCCTATGAGTAAATTGCCGTCCATATCCACGTACCCGCCCTTGCCCTCGTCAAAACGCGCCGTTTCGCCCACGATATAAATTTTGTAATCCGCGTCCGCGCTTTGGCGCATATCCGTCGGCAAAGCGGAGATCAAAATCCTTTTCATCTTGTCTCCTTTTTGCGTTGCTAAAAAATTGCGTAAAATTTAGCGAAATTCGCTTAAAGCTTTTTTGCCGCGTTTCGGCGATACGCGAAAATCACAACGTTAGATCAAACGCCTTAAATGGCAATAAATTTATATTATTTTCCAGCGAAACGCACAAGCGCGCTGCCCCAAGCCAAGCCGCCGCCGAAAGCGTCTAAGAGCATTAGATCGCCCGTTTTAAGGCGGCCAGATTCGTAGATTTCGTTGATCGCCATAGGGATTGAGGCGGCGGAGGTGTTGCCGAATTTATCAACCGTGAGGACAACTTGCTCTGGCGCGAGTTTGAGCGCGTCGCCGACCGCTTGAATAATGCGCAAATTCGCTTGGTGCGGGACAAAATGCGTAATCGCGTTTGAATCCAAATTGTTGCGAGCCAAAATTTCAATAACATCGTTTGTGAGCGTGCGCACCGCGATCTTGAAAGTCTCGTTGCCTTTCATCGTCATTACGCGCTTGCCGTCAGGATTTTTACTGCCGCCCTCGATCGTCAAAAAGTCCCAAAGCGAGCCGTCCGCCGCGATCTTAACATCTACGATCGCGCGCGCTGGATCGTCTGTCGCGCTAATCACCGCCGCGCCCGCGCCGTCTCCAAAGAGTATGCAGACCGAGCGATCGGAGTAATCCATAAAGCGGCTGGAAACCTCCGCGCCCACGATCAAAACATTGCGAGCCATACCCGATTCTACATAGGCTTTCGCGGTCGCGAGCGCGTAGATAAAGCCGCTGCACGCCGCGAGCACGTCAAACGCCGGGGTATCTTTCAGCCCTAATTTACCCGCTAAAACCGCCGCCGTTGACGGCATAAACAAAAAGTCGCCCGAAAGGGTGGCGACTAAAACCATATCAATATCGTTCTTTGCGAGCCCCGATCGCTCAATCGCGATCTCGGCAGCTTTGAACGCGAGGTCGCTCGTCGCCTCATTCGCCGCCGCGATCCTGCGCTCTTTGATCCCCGTGCGCTTTACAATCCACTCGTCTGTGGTATCGACCATTTTTTCCAGATCGCTATTCGTCAAACGCTTTTCGGGCGCGTACGCGCCGATTGAGATCATTGAGGCATAGATTTTCTTCACGCTACTCCCCGATCTGAATATTTGTTGAGATTTGAGACAATCTGCGGATTTACGCCGCTTTCCACAAAGCGGATCGCTTGCAGACAAGCGTTTTTGATCGCCTTTGGAGTGCTTTTGCCGTGGCTGATGATCGCCGCGCCGTCAATGCCGATCAGAGGCGCGCCGCCGTATTCGTCGTAGTCCATCGCTTTTTTCAGCGATTTGAACGCGGGTTTCATAAGAGCCGCGCCTAAAATCGCGATCGGCGATTTTTTCACATTCGTTTTGATCATATCAATGACGGCGTGCGCCAAACCCTCGCTCGTTTTGAGCAAGACATTGCCGACAAAACCGTCGCAGACAATCACGTCAAATTCGCCGCCGAATACATCGCCGCCCTCCGCGTTGCCCGCGAAGTTAAAGCTGCGATCGCGCGTTGCTTTGAGGAGCTGGAAAGTTTCTTTAACGAGTTTGTCGCCTTTGGTATCTTCTTCGCCGTTTGCGAGCAACGCGACTTTGGGATCGTCTATATTCATAATGGTTTTGGCGTATGCGTGCCCCATAATCGCGCTTTGGAAGAGGTGTTTGGGCTCGCTATCCACATTCGCGCCCACATCTAAAACAAGGGTGTGCTTGCCGTTTTTGGTAGGCATTAAAGTCGCGATCGCGGGGCGTGAAACTTTCGGCAGACGACCGATTTTGAGAGTCGCGAGGCTCATCGTCGCGCCGCTGTGTCCTGCGGAGACGACCGCGTCCGCTTGCTTGTTCGCCACAAGCTCAACGGCTTTGAATATACTAGAATTGCGCCGTTTCAAGGCGTCTGTCGCGGCGTCGTCCATCGCGATCGTATCGGTAGCTTCCTCAATGCGGATTTTGCCGCGTAAATCGGCGGGTAAAAGCGCTTCTATTGCCTTTGGATCGCCGGCTAAAATCGGCTCAAACTCCGTCGCTCTATACGCCTCAATCGCGCCGCGCACGATCGGCTCCGCGCCGAAATCGCCGCCCATCGCGTCTACCGCAACTCTAACCATTATTTCGCACCGCAGGAGGGGCAGGTATGGTGCGGGAGTTTATACGCGCCGCACTTGCATTTGACGGGAGCGGACAGGGCGATCTTGTAATGCGTCCTGCGCTTCGCCGCTCTGGTGCGCGAAACTCGTCGTTTAGGTACTGCCATAAAAAATCCTTTTGTTTAATTTCTCGCGCGAGCTAACGCCCGCATTACGATCGGGATTTATAGGTTTTTGCCCGACACAAAAGTCGCGATTATACCTTAAAGAAAATTAAGCCTATTTTAACGCTGAAATTTCTATAAAGTATTTGCGGCAAATTAGAGATCGTCAAGGTCGTCCGCGTCAAAGCCGCCCGCCGCCTTGCACTTCTCGCACTTGTGATAATCGCACTCTAACGCCGCGATCTCGCCCTGCAAAATTTCAGCGGGGTCGATCGCGCCGCGCGTTTCCAGAACCGCCTCGTCTATCTCCTCGTCGCTCGCCGCCCACTCGCCATCGCTGATGAATAGGCGAACGGGCTCGTCAAATTTGCCGACAAACTCCGCCGCGCACAAGTCGCACAAAAGGCGCATATCGCCCGTTAAACGCCCGGAAAATAAAACTAGGTTTTGGCGCTCGCGCGTCAAAATCCCCTCAAGGCGCATTCCGTCAGCCTCTACTTTGACGGGTATCGGCTCGCGGTTTATTCTGGAAAATTGGATCATCGGCGCGTTTAGATTATCTCAAAGCCCGCGAAAATTTGCGCGATCTCGTTCGCCGCGTTTTCAGGGCTATCCGATCCGTGCACCGCGTTCGCGTCAATGCTGTCGGCGAAATCGGCGCGGATCGTGCCTTTTTCGGCTTTTTTAGGGTCGGTAGCGCCCATCAATTCGCGGTTTTTTGCTACGGCGTTATCGCCCTCCAAAACCATTGCCACAATGGGTCCGCTCGTCATAAACGCCACAAGATCGGCGAAAAACGGGCGTTCCTTGTGGATCGCGTAGAATTGCTCGGCTTCGCGGCGACTCCACTGCGTCTTTTTCATCGCGGCAATTCTCAGCCCATTTGTCTCAAATCGGCTCGCGATTTTGCCAATCACGCCTTTTTTAACCGCGTCCGGTTTGATGATTGAAAGTGTTCGTTGCATACCTGCTCGCTTTTTGCAAAATGAGGCGCGATTATACAGAAAAGTTGATTAAAAATTGCGTATTGGCGTATTCTCTCGCGTTTTCAAGCGCGCCAAAAGTTTTAGCGAACTCCGCGATCTCCAAAACTGAAATTACTAAGTTTTTGCAATCTTTAAGCCATTTTGAATAGCTCAATGTATCAGAGTGAGCGCGAGGGCATAAAAAGACGCTAAAACTATTGGGACAAATTAAAACGGAGTCCTCCAAATGCCGCTGAATTGATGGCATTTCGCGTATATTTTGTTGCGATCCCACTAAAAGCGTAACCTCAAACAATATATTTCCAAACTCGTCTTTACATACAATATCCGCGTTCCCTCCGGGCGCAAATGTGGTGGGCAAACCTTCATCGTCAATAATATAATTCGGCGAGACATTCAAATCTGGAAAAGCTTTTTTGAGAGCGATCGCGGTCAGAAATTCTAATCTGGTTGGTTCGCTAATGTATTTCAATATATTATTTTTGGTATGCGCATTTTTGTTGCAAAGAATTAAAAGCTCTTGTTTTAACGCGTCCAAAGCGAATTCATTAACCCATTTTATAAAGAGGCGATCTTTTTCGTTCTCGTTTATAATTTCTTTTGATTCCAATGAAATTAAATTTGTATCCGTTGCTTTCATATAATCAAAATAATTTCGCGGTGATTTAAACTTTATCCAAGATGATGAATATTTGGATAAAACATATTTTATTTTTTCAATTTCCAACATATTAAAATCAACAAACCTTCCCCCGCCGCGAATAGATATTAAACTTGTTAAGCGCATTTTTCTAATAAACTCGTCTATCATTTCTTTAAATATATTATTCTTTTTAAAACGAGTTTCCGCTTTCGCCATATCAATATCTAATAACTCTACGCAAATTTCATATAAATAGTCTTCGCTTGGAACAAATCCAAATTTGTTGCGTATTTCAATTATTTTGTTTGCCAAACTCAAAGCGCTATCGTTTCGCCAACACAAAATTAAAGCGATCTCTAAGCGGGAAATAAAAGCATTTGCGTCTTTTGTGATACGTTTTATTTCAGAAATGGTTTGCAACAATAATATAAGCGGCTTATTTGTATTTTTAATTCGCCTAAAAGGATTAACTCTTTGATATTTTACAAAAGCATTTAAGAAAACTTGTTTTTCAAGATGGGCAAATGCGGGCTCTATGGATTTTACAAGCTTCAAACCTGTTTCAGAAAATTCTATAGGCTTATGCATTTCATAATATATAAAACCTAGCTCCATAGCAAATTTGAAAAAAGTGTCAAAACGAGAAGCCCAACCATAATCAAACCCAGCTTCTTTATGTTTTTGTGGGCTATTATCTATAATTTCTTTTGTTTCGACGTCGGAAAAAGGTTCGTCTTCATTTAAGAGCTGTATTTTTAATTTCTGTTCTCTTAGCGCATATATTGGCATATAAAGTTTATTGGCGACCATATCAAAAATAACTTTATCTATTATTTCGTTTGTTAAAACAACCCCGTTATATTTCAATAGAATATTTAATAACAGTTTGTAACGTTCGGGGCTTCTTACCGTTGTCGTTAATAGTAGAGGTTTATATTCATCTTTTCTCGGCATTTACGACTCCTTTAATAATTTTTCACCAAAACTTCTATGGTATTTTTTTCTTTATTATCGTTGAAGCTTATATAATTACTTTTGATTTTTATAATATTATATTTTTGCGCCCATTCGTTAAAAATCTCATTGCGTTTGTTTTTGTGCAAGATTACATTTGAAACCGCGAATTTTATCTTGTTTTGATTTAGGTTATCCAAAAGATTTAACAATCTTGTTTCCGATCCGTTAGCCCATCTTTTGTTGTATTCGCTTGAAGCAATCAAATAAGGCGGATCAAAATATGCAAAATCATCTTGTTGAGGTTTTACGGACTTGACAAAATATTCAAAATCAAGATTATAGAATGATATATTTCTATTATTTGTATAATAAAAATACTTATCAAGCGCTTTCTTAACATTCCGATTAAAATCCACATTCCCTACGGGTAAATTAAATTTGCCATCGGAGTTAAAACGTAACATTCTGTTAAAACCGTAAATCAGCAAAAGATATAATAATAAACAATTGTTTTGATTATTATTGAAGTCTTCTTTGATTTGCGCATACGCTTTTTTATTATATTGCGCAAAATATGTTTTAGGAAATTCTTTTTTTAGGCTGGCGGATACTTCTTTGCCTATAAATGTAGCGGAAAGATTGTAGTTTTTTATTGCGCGTTTGATCTCAGCCCAAAAAATATCTGTTTTATTCGAGTGGTTAAATAAAAATTTATGCAACTCTATCATATTCTTGTCAATATCGTTTAACAAATAACTATTTGCGTTTATGTTTAAAAAAACACTACCGCCGCCACAAAAAGGCTCTATAAAACGATCTATTTCTTGTGGAAAGTTTTCTTTTAGTTGCGGCAAAAGTTTATACTTATCTCCAACATAAAAGAACGGCGATCTTTTTAATTCGTTTTGCCAAATAAAAGTGTTCATTATTTTGCCTTTCCGACAAATAAATATTCTTTATGATTGCAAAAAGCGGTTTTACCCGCGTTAAAATACGAATGATTTTTGGCAAAGCATTTTATTTCCGCGTATTTTGATAATATGTTTTTTATCTCTTCTATTGTTATTTTATTCCTTGACGAATGGCTTTTTGAGTTATAGGTATTGTTGTAAGAGACAACAAAATATTTGCATTGTAATTTTAAAATAAGATCGGCGAAAACATCTGGCGCTTTATTGCGACAGTATTCGCTCATATTTTCCGCTGTGGGCTTTAAAGCTTTGCCGTATAATTTAGGTTGATTCCATTTCACGATAGTTTCATAAATATGATAAAACCTGCTGTATTGTCTTGAATTATAAGGCGGATCAATATAAGCAATATCGGCCTTTATTTTGGATACTAAAGCGTTTGCGTCTTCTTTGTGTATTTCAACCTGCGTATCTTTTAGTCGCAACGGTTCTATTAAATCAAAAATAAATTTGTCGTTTTTAGGCTCTTTGCTAAAATAAGCGTCATAATGTCCTACGGTATTTGCGGAGCGATCCGTTGAGTATATTAACGAAGCAAGCAGAATGTTATATTCTTTTTTGTTTAAATTGTGTTTTTCCTCTTCAATTAAATTTCTTATCATTTCTATTTTAAACGCATCATTTTTTGAAAAATATTTTCCGCCATAATTTTCGGAAAAATAACCTTTATTTTGATCGCGAACATCAATGTTTTGAAAAAACGTTTTATAGTTGCTGAGTTTTTCCATAGAAAAATGCTCTTTTTCGTAAAACGCGTTATAAATCACATAGTTTGCTTGCAAAAAATCATTTAATATCAAACGTTTCATACTTGCGCCGATTTGCGCGGAAACTACTGAAGTTCCCGCAAAGACATCAAAAAAACTCTCGCCTTTACAGTTTTCTTTTATAGTATCGGCGATCCAGCCCGCGAGCTTCATTTTGCTCCCTGTATAACGTCTATTATGAATGTTATACATTCTGCTTTTTTGCTACACCACACATTTTAACTGCTCTAATTGCTCGCGCGGAACGGGTTTTGAGTAGAGGAAACCTTGCAAAAGTTCGCAACCTACGGATTTTAGATAATCGCGCTGCGCTTCGGTCTCCACGCCCTCCGCTACGATCTCCATTGATAGAGAGTGCGCCAGCATCGCGATCGCTTTCACCACGCGGCTTGTGTCGTTCGCCTCTCCGATTGACTGCACGAAACTTTTGTCGATTTTCAGCACATCTACGGGGTATCGCGCGATGTAGCTCAGCGATGAATATCCCGTGCCGAAGTCGTCTATCGCCACGCGAATTCCAGTCGCGCGGAGTTTCGAGAAAATCTCCATAACTTTTTCGGGGTTCTCGGTCATTGACGATTCTGTGAGTTCTAACTCTAGATACTTCGTCTCAATGCCCGTTTCGCGCACGATCTCCATCACTTTTTCCATAAATTTCGGATTATTGAGTTGTTTTGCCGAAACATTCACCGCCACGCGGCTGATCGGCACTTTCGCCGCCCTCCACGCCACGATCTGGCGGCACGCCGTTTCAAGACACCAATCGCCGAGTTTCTCAATGTAGCCAATATTTTCGCCGATTGAGATAAATTGATCGGGCGGCAATAGCCCCAAAGTAGGATGTTGCCAGCGCACGAGCGCCTCCACGCCGTAAATTTTTTCCGTCTGGCTCGATACCTGAGGTTGGTAAAATAGGCGCAATTCGCCGCGATCAACGGAGTGGCGCAGAGCCGTCTCCAAGTCAAGTTGCGCCAAAAAGTCTTTGCTCGCGCTCTCCTGAAAGAACTTAAAGTTTGACCTGCCGCTGTCTTTGGCGCGGTAGAGCGCGACATCGGCGTTTTTCAGCAAATCCTCTAACCTTTCGGCGTCTGTCGGATAAATCGCGATGCCGACGCTCGTGTTGCAGAAAATTTCGCGCCCCTCCAACTCGTATGGCTTCACAAACGTCCGCAAAATACCGCGCGCGAAAACCGCGACGTCTTTAAGATCTTTGATGTTGTTTAGGATCATTCCGAACTCATCTCCGCCGAAACGCGCCAATGTGTCGCCCTCGCGCATTAACTCAATAAGTCGTTTTGAGACGAGTTTTAATAGGGCGTCGCCCGCCGTGTGCCCAAGAGAGTCATTGACGGATTTAAAGCGATCCAAATCAAGATAAATCACCGCCAGCAACTCGTTGTTTCTGTGCGCTTGGTGGATCGCGTTCTCAAGGCGATCGCCGTAAAGCAGGCGGTTCGCAAGACCTGTGAGCGGATCGTAATACGACAAACGGCGAATGTGTTCTTCGGCTTGTTTGCGCACGCTGACGTCGGTGAAAAGCGCGACAAATTGCTGGACTTTGCCGCTATGCCGCGATCTGGTGGCGGTAATAGAGAGCCATTCGGGGTAGAGCTCGCCGTTTTTCTTGCGGTTGATAATTTCGCCGCTCCACTTGTCGGTTTTGCCCAGCGCGCGCCACATATCCCGATAAAACTCCGCGCCGTGCTGACCAGACGCTAATAACGCGCCCGGCTTGTTGCCGATCGCCTCCTTTTCAGAATAACCCGTGATCGCGCTGAACGCGGCGTTAACCATTTGGATTTCGCCCGCGGAATTTGTTACCACCAAGCCCTCCGATAGACTCTCAAAGACTTGCGCCGATAAACGCAAACGCGCCTGCGCCTCGTGCTGCTCCGTAACATCGCGGAAAGTCGCGACATAACCGAAACTATTCACGCCGAAACTGCCGATCACAGAGGGCATAGGACCGCCTAAAATCAGCGCGGGATAGCGATCGCCGCTGGCGTGCAGCAACCAAACCTCGCCCTCGTAATGCTCGCGGTTTTCAAAAGCTTTTTTGAAAGGCTCGTTTAGCGGGTCTTCGGCAAAACGGAAGATGTCAACCCAATCTTGATGAATTAACTCCTCCAAACCGCGCCCTAAAAAGTGCTCGGCGCGCAAGTTGGCGAACGAAAGGCGCGAAAGAGAATCAAAACTTAAAACGCCCTCGCTTAAGTGTTTGTTGATATTGTTTATAAATTGATTGCGCTCCAACAGCTCTTGCGCGATCTGCTGCAATCGCAAAACGATCGCCATCACGACAATGATCATAAAGAGCGAAAAGATCGTCATAAGTTTGCGATAATTATCGGCTTTTTGCTCCTCTTTGGCAAACGCCTCCAAAAACTCAGCGTACGCGTTAGAGAGATCGCTCACGAAAGAGTTTTTCGCGATATCCTCCATAATCTCTTGCACGGGCAAATGGTTATCAAGAATTTTAACTCCGTGCTCGCATAAAAGTTTCACGCGATCGGCGACGTCAGGCGGGTACGAATCTACTGTGGAAAACAAGGCGTATAGAGCCTCCGCCGCGTTATCGCGCATTGAGAGCTGCTGATCTGAAACAAAGATCAAAATTGATCGCACCATTTTGTTAATAATAATCCGCTGATGATTGTTGATTTTGGACTCCGCCGCCGAAAGCGCGTTTGATATGTTAATAAAGTGATAAATGCTATTTACAAGCACCGAGTTTTGACGCTTGAAATCGTCAATTTTTTGCGTCTTCTCGTTCCACGAATTTCTCACCGCGCGGAAGTTGTCTTCCGTGTGAAAACGCGCGAATTTATACTGAATATCTTCGAGCAAAAGATCAACGCGCGACGTGGAGCTTGACAGCGAATCGTAAATCAAAAGCTGTCTGTGCCTTAAACGCAAAATATCTAAATCAATTTGCACGTTTAACGTGAGCGCTTGGCGCAAATCAAGCTCCGTGCGCTTCCTATCCACATCTGAAACGGCGCTGCTCAAAACGTAGAGGACGAATAATATCACCCCCAAAATAACCATAACCGCCCAAGGCAGCAGGAAACGAATGATAAAATTTAAGCGCATATAACTCCCTATTGAGGATTGGTAAATTGTAGCGAATTACTCCGCGAGATATGTCGCGATCGCGGCGAATTCGTCATCTGAAAGCGGGTATTGCCGCGTTAATCTGTGCCGCGCGATGCCGTTTTTTATTTGAATCTCGCTTAAACCGCTGATTTTAGGCGCTTCTATTAAAGATTCGCTGTTTTTTTTGGGATTGAAGTACGACGCGACCAGCGCGCCCTCGCCGTTTTTACCGTGGCAATCGGCGCACGAGGGCTTTGCGTAGCGCGTGTAAAGCGCCGCGCCGTATTCGTATTCCGTGATAAAACGGCTATTCTCTTCGGCTAAAATCAGGGCGCTTACGAAAATTATAAGGAATATAAAACGCATAGGGTAATTTTAGCCATAATTTTTTAATTTCAAAAAACGGCAAAACCGTTCCTTGCGGCAAAGGGCTTAAATCGCTTGAGGCTTTGAAAATTGCCGCCGCGCTTCTTCGCGGCAACGGAAGCGCCGCGTTGCTCTTTGCGAGGCGCGATCTAGATCGCGATTGCTTTAAGAGATTGCCTAAAATCCGCAACGGCGAAGTTATCAACAAGGTCTTTAGCTTTTAAGGCGGAATAAACGATAATTGCGCAACTTTTACCCAAACGAGCGTCCTTGAAATATCGTATTTTGCTTTTTTTATTTTTTTTACCCTTAAATTTGCTCGGCGAAAGCCAAGTAGAGCTAATCGCGGCGAAAGTTTTTGAAGAAAATAACGAAACTCGCGCCGAGGGCGATGTGAGTTTGCGCGGCGATGGCAAATTTATACGCGCGGACAACTTAATTTACTGCCGCGACACGGGCGAGGCGGAGCTCTTTGGGAATGTCTATTTCGCGCAGCCCGGCGGCGATTTAATGCTCGCGGATTACTTAAAACTCGTTAATTTGGATCGCCGCAAGGGTTTTGTGGATCACTTTTTCACAATGTCAAACGAAACGCCGCTCTGGCTTTCAGGCAACGAGGCGATCGTAGATGGCAATATCACCACGATCAGAAGCGGCGCGATCTCAGGCTGCGAGCCCGCGTCTCCCGCGTGGTCGTTTCGCTTTTCCAGCGCGGTCCACGATCAAGAGGAGCAGTGGATAGACCTCTACAATCCCGTTTTTTACGCGGGGCGCGTACCCGTTTTCTATTCGCCGTATTTCGGCTACCACACGGACGGCAAACGGCATACGGGATTTTTATTCCCGCGCTGGGGTACGAGCAACAAAGAAGGGACGCTTTTTGAGACGCCCTTTTACCTCGCGCCGATGAACGAATGGGATTTGGAGATTTGGGATCAGCGGCGTTTAAGGCGCGGGCGCGGCGTGGGGGGACACTTTCGCTGGGTTGATTCGCCCTACTCTTTCGGGCGCGTTAACTTCGGCGAATTTACCGAAAAACAGAGTTATATTGACGAATACCAAGTGGATAAAAAATACAAAAACGGCGGCGATCTTTGGTATGAAAGATGGCGCGTTTTCACAAACAAAAATTCACATTCGCAAGAGGGCTTGATCGCGGATTTTCAAAAATATAACGATATGGGTTATATTGATCTGCACTCTTTGGACTCGCGCAAATTAAATTATTCGGAGCAAACTTTAGTTACAAATAAAGCCGATTATTTTTACAAAAACGACAACATTTATTTAGGCGTTTACGCAAGGTATTTTGAGGATTATAAAAATCCAGAGCTTAATGACGAAATCGTGCAAATTTTGCCCGAAAGCCACGGGCATTTATTCACGCGATCTCTTTTGCTTGACAACTTGCTTTTCAGCGCGGACGCGCGATCTAAAAATTATACGCGCAAAGTCGGCGACGAAGCGATTGATTACACGATTTCAGCTCCGATCTACTATCACTTTTCGGCGTTAGGCGATTACTTAAACTTTGACGTCGGTTTGGAGAACGAATACTACGAAATAGATTATTCGGAGTTTAACAATACCAAAGCGCGTAAAGGCGTAGAGAAAATGCAAACATTCGCCGCTGGCGTTTCAACGCTCGTCGCGCGACCATTTGGGAATAACTTTCACGTAGCGGGTTTGAGCGCGACTTTCAAAGATAATATATATCACTCTTACGAAGGCGTTTTTGATCGCAACTTTACGCAGAGAGACGGCAAAATTATTAACGGGAAATCCGCGCTCTTTCGCGTAACGCAATTTCTGTATGATAAAAAAGGTTCTGAAATTTTCGCGCACCGCGTAAGCCAGCCTTTAAGTTTGGAAGACAACGCGACTTGGCTGGAGCTAGAAAACGAATTTACTTTGCGCCTCTTTAACCAAAGCCTCTCAAACCGCACGCTTTACTCGCACGAATACGATGGCGTTACCGCCAACACCGCGACTTTGAGCGGCAACATTTTAGGCGCGAACTACTCGGTAACGAACATTCGCGAATTTGATTACGTCGCGAAAGAGCGTCAAACTTCGCGAAATTATCTGAACTCATCGCTTGATTTTGAAATTTTTAACGGGCGAATCAGGGGTGAATACGAGCGCGATTTATTGCTGGGCGCAGATCGCAGGCATTACGCTGGTTTCACATACGAGCGCGGTTGCTACAAGACCGAATTGTCGTTTGAGCGACAATACACGCCGTATATCTCAAACGGGCGCGTAACTTCGGTGAGCGACGATATTGTATATTTAAGGTTATTTTTCACGCCGCTTGGCGAAGTGGCGCAACAACTTTACAGAGGCGAGAAAAAGCCCGCAGGGGATTAAATGAGGCTAGAGGCAAAGGTAGGTTTATTTGTGCTACTCGGTATCGCGGCTCTGCTCGCGCTATCGACGCGCGTGGCAAGCGTGGCGAATATTGGTCGCGACGGCTACGCATTGCACGCGCTTGTGCCGAACGCGCTGGGGCTCGAAGTGAACGCGCCCGTCAGGATTCACGGCGTAGAGGCGGGTTATCTGCGCAAAATGCGCGTGGAGGGCGACAGAGTGCGTTTGGAGCTTTTCATCTACAAAGAGCACAAAGTCGCGGACGACTCTACAATGGTGATCGCGCAGGAATCGGTGCTGGGCGGCGCGACTATTAACCTAGTTTCTGGCGGCTCCAAAACATATTTCGCGGACGGCGCGATGATCAAAAACCAGCGCAAACGCGCGTCATTAGACGAGGCGGTAGACGAGTTTCATAAATTTATGGAGAGCCTAAACGACACGTTTGACGAAGAGACAAAGGGCGATCTCAAAGCCGCGATCGCGAACTTGCGTTTAATGGGCGAAAAACTCGCGGCGGCGGGCGAAGAGTTTAGTATCGCGGGTAAGACAATCAACAAAAGCCTGCCGAAAATTATGGATCAAATTGACGATCTAACGGCGGAATTTAGGCAAACAGGCAAAGATATTAACAAAAAACTCCCCGAAATTTTGGATAAATTTTCGGCGATTGAAGACGATCTCAAAGGCTTAATTGAAGAAAACCGCAAGCCGTTAAACGAGACGATCTCAAGCGTCAAAACATTCTTTGACAAAGGCGGCGAGACGCTTGACGCGCTGGATAATATGCTGGGCAAAGCCGAAAAAGCCGAGTTGCAAATCGACTTGTTTTACAATCGCTTTTGGCGGTCTCATTTGAATGATTCGCTAGGCGAAGGCGGCGTAAACGTGGCGTATTTGCCAAACCCCACTAGCTACTATATGCTCGGCGTAAAATCCACGCCGATCATAGATCGCCTTGATGAAAACGGCGATCCGATCCTGCCGAAAATCCACGAAAAAGAGGGCGAGGATTATTTAATTTCGGCGCAACTTGGCAAACGTTACCGCAATTTTCTCGTACGCGGCGGCATAATAAACAGCACGGGCGGGATCGGCGCGGACTTTTTCGCGGATAACGATCGCCTAAAAGTTTCGCTGGACGCTTACGACTTTAACGCGATCCACGATATTCGCGGCAACAACCCGCACTTGCGCTTTACCGCGCGTTATCTTCCCTGGCGTTATATCGCGATCTATGGCGGCTACGACAACTTTGTAAACAGGGACGCCGCGAGCTTTTTCGCCGGCGCGGGCGTGCACTTCGTAGACGACGATCTGAAATATCTGATTTTAAGCGGCGCGGGCGGCGCGGCGGCGGCGGCAAAGTAAATAAGGGCTAGTTGGTTAAAATCTCCCCTTTTTATTTCAAAATTAACGAGGTTTTTGATGAGTGTTCCCAACGGCGCGCGCGAGTTCCTACGCGAAATTTACAGATGTTTAGTCTCTATGAGAAGCGCGGCGGCGCTGATGATGGTTGTGGCGATCGCGTGCGCGGGCGCGACATTTATTGAAAATGACTTCGGCGGCGAGACGGCGCGGGCGGCGGTCTATAACGCGCTGTGGTTTGAGGCGGTTTTATTCCTGCTGTGCTTGATAATGATCGCGAATATATTCAGAATGCGTATGTGGCGGCGCGGCAAACTCACGATCCTTATATTTCATATATCGTTTATCGTCATCATTTTAGGCGCGGCGATCACGCGCTACTTCGGCTTTGAGGGGACAATGCACATTAGAGAGGGCGAGACGAGCGAATTATTTTTGAGCAACGAGCCGTATCTGAAAGTTTCGAGCAGCGGGTTATCTCAAAGCTGGCAGCTAATACCCAGCGCGATTACGGACGTGCAAGGCGAGTATGTTACGGATCGTATCGGCGGCGGCGCGCCCGTAACGATCCGCGCAAAAGAATACTACCGCTTCGCTACTGAGGTGGTCGCGCCCGTTAACGAGGGCGGCAGGGAATATATCTCGGTGATGATCACATTCGGCGGCGCGCAAATGGCGGAGTTAAGCTTATTTGACGGCGATTGCTACGATCTAGGCAGCGTGGCAATGTGCTTCGGCGAGGAGTTTGACACCGATCGCCCGATGATATTGCTCTCTTCGCTTGACAATCAGCTCGTTTTGAAGTCGTATTCGGATTTAATCAGAGTCAGCGCGGAGTCTATCTCTACTTCGCACGAAGCTCAGGGCGATCTAGACGATACGATCGCGAGCCTGCGCGCGCACACGGCGCACCCGTTTGACAAAGGTATGATATATAAGACGATCGACGGCATTAGTTTCGCGATAAACGAACACATTCCGCAAGCCGATCGTAAAATCGTGCCCTCCAAAACCCGCACTGGAAGCGGCGCTCTGATCGTAGAGATTGAGCACAAGGGCGACAAAAAAGAGTTGGCGTTGCTAGGCGGCGCGGGAATGACGGGCAAACCTGTGGAGGCGGAGCTTTCCGACAGACCTTTTGTGGTTTCTTTTGGCTCCGAGGCTCTGATGTTGCCGTTTTCATTGCGCCTTGACAAATTTATGATTGAACGCTATCCGGGCTCTAAATCGCCCTCGTCTTATGAGAGCAAAGTTACGCTGATTGACAAAGAATCTAATATAGAAGAGGCGCGCAGAATCTATATGAACCACATTTTAATCCACAAGCAATACAGGTTTTATCAGAGCTCCTTTGACCAAGACGAACAAGGCACGATCCTATCGGTTTCGCACGATCCGGGAGTGTGGGTTACATATTTGGGCTACGCGATGCTGATGTTCGGCATTATCGCGGCGTTTTTCAGCCCGCAGAGCCGCTTCCGCGCCCTCGCGCAACAGATAGAAAAAAGCCGCAAACACAGATCGCTTCTCATTGGATCGCTCGCCTTGATCGTATTCGCGTTCGCCGCAATACCCTCTGAAATGAACGCGGAGGAGCAACCGCCCAGAGGAATTATCGCCAAATCCCACGCCGAAAAGTTTGATCGCCTTTTGGTGCAGGACATCGACGGGCGCATTAAGCCATTCCAGACATTGTCAAAAGAGGCTTTGCGCAAGATCGCGCGCAAAGACGAATTTAATACGCTTTCGGCTTCGCAAGTATTTTTGGGAATGATGAGCGCGCCCGAGGGCTGGCAACAAGTCCCGCTTATCAGGATAAATCACCCCGAAATCGCGCCTTTGATCGGCTTGCAAAAGGGCGAAAAATACGCGAAATTTTCGGACTTTTTCCAGAATGACGAAGAGAGCGGCAAGCGATTTTTTAAGCTTGACAATCAAGTCTATGAGGCGTTTCGCGTACGCGAGGCGGAGCGCAACAAACTGCAAAAAGAGTTAATTAAAGTCTATGAGCGCGTGGATATCGCCAACAGCGTCTATCAGGGCAACCTCGCGCGCGTTATCCCGATCCGCGACGATCCGAACTTCGCTTGGACGTCGCCCGCGCAGATGATTGACGGCGCGATCCCAATGAAGCCCGAAGAGCTCAAAGTCGCCACGCAAATTTTCTTTGATTACTATCAGGCGCTCCGCGAGGCGCAAGTCGGCGGCGATTGGCTCAAAGCCGATTTTGCGTTAGAGACGCTCTCAAATTATCAGCGCGAGTGGAGCGCGGCGGTGATCCCAAGCAACGCTAGGATCGCGGCTGAGATCGCGCTAAACGATATTGATCCCTTTAATTTGTTGTTGCCAATCTGCTTTTTGCTGGGATCGGCGGCTCTCTTTTTCGCGTTCTTGGAGGTATTCAAACCCTCGCGCGAATTGTGGCGCAAAACGACCGAGTATTGGATTAGCGTCGCGATCTGGGTCGCTTTCGCGTTCCACACTTGCGGCTTGGGTCTGCGCTGGTATGTGAGCGAACACGCGCCGTGGTCAAACGGCTACGAATCTGTTATTTATATCGCGTGGGCGACATTGCTCGCAGGCTTAATTTTCGCGCGCCGATCGGTATTCGCCCTACCCGCCGCGACCTTAATGGCGGGCTTTGCGTTGATGGCTTCGCACCTTAATATGATGGATCCGCAAATCACAAACCTCGTGCCTGTTTTGAAATCTTATTGGCTGACTTTGCACGTGAGCACAATTTCGGCGAGTTACGGGTTTTTCGGGCTTTGTATGTTGCTTGGGCTTTTGGCTCTCTTCGTCTTTGTATTCCGCAGCACCTCCGCGCCGCGCCGCGACGAGGCAATCGCGGAACTCGCGCGCATTAACGAAATGTCTATGATGGTCGGTCTCGCCCTGCTGTCAATCGGCAACTTTTTAGGCGCGATCTGGGCGAATGAATCGTGGGGGCGGTATTGGAGCTGGGATCCCAAAGAGACTTGGACGCTTGTAAGTATGCTCTGCTATACGGCGATCTTGCACCTACGTTTTATCCCGCCGATGCGCAGCGCGTTTGTCTTTTCGTTCTTCTCGGTGATCGCGTTCGGCGTGATTATAATGACTTATTTCGGCGTGAATCTCTACCTTACGGGTATGCACTCGTACGCGAGCGGCGATCCTGTGCCAGTGCCGACTTCTATTTACTTCATTCTGCCCGCGCTGGCGCTTTTGAGCGCGCTTGCCGCCAGAAACAGCGACGGGATTTACCCGTTGGAGGTTAGATGATGAGATTTTCGCGTTTATTTTGACGTTTTATCTTGAAGTTTTCACGCGATCGTTAGCGGCTTTAATTTTACGCCGCTGAAATTTCCGTTATTTTTGTCAGCGGCGATCGGAGAGCCCAAAAATTGTAGATTTGGGGGACAAATTCGGGAGTTTTGCGAAAACTGTTACAAAAACTGTAAATACCGCTAACGCCGCGCTGATTCTTTCGCGAATTTAATAGTACGCCCGCGTTTATTTTTTCGAATAAGCGCGGAGATCGGCAACTAACGCAAGGGAAATTATGGTATAATAAACGTTTAAATTTTAATGTTAGGTTTTAGTATGTTAAGCACAGCACAGCACAGCACAGCACAGCACAGCACAGCACAGCACAGCACAGCACAGCACAGCACAGCACAGCAACGTAACGCGGCGCGGCAGTAGTTCTTTACGCTTTTTTAACGATCTTCATTGCCGTTTTCACAACGTAACGCGACGCGCTAGCCGCTCTTTACATTCGAGGTTTTTTCTTTCTTCAATCCAATCTCGTATAAGGGGGCTTATATGAGATAACCCCAACAAAACACACCATTTTCTCTAGGTTTCCAAGTTTTGCGAAAGCAAGCGTTCGCTATGTGGCATTTTAGAGCTTCGAGGCTCAAATAAAGCCTATTGTTCCCGCCGCGATATGTAGGAGCGAACTGTGTTCGCCCGATCGTTGCGTTCGCCCGATTCCGCGGCGGGTGAAAATCGCCAAACAATGCCGAACGGCAATTTGCGAGGTTTCCAAAGGCGAGTAGGCGTTAAACAAAAGCCAACTGCTTGGCTTTTGTAGCCTGCGAGAGCGGAGGCGATGTTTGCGCGTGAAACGCGTGAACCGCCGAGCAAAGCCTTTGGTCGCAAAGACGAGCTTTGCTCGTCTGCGAAGTGTTTGAAAGGATAAAAAAATGAAAAAGTTGTTGGTAATAGTTTTAGCCGTGTTTTTCGCAAACGCGGCTTTGGCGGCTGAAGTCCGTTCGAACGCGCCGAAAGCTAGCTCAAACGCCAGCGCGAACCCAAATACCAGCTCAAGCTCAGACGGGTCTGACGGCTGGCAAGTCAGCGCGAAGATACATATGAGTAAATTCAAAGTCTCTGGCACGTTTCTTGATCTTGATGACGGGTTTAAGAGCTATAGCGGCTCTAAGAGCAACACGCCTTTTTCGATCGCGATCGCCAAAGAGATTATGAAAAGCGACAGCGGCGACTTGCTTTTTGAGGCTTCGTTTATGACTGGTGAAAAGCACGAGGAGACCGACAGCTACAGCGAGAGCGATAGCTATGACTATGGCTACGGGCACACCGAGAACGCAACCGTAACCATTAGCACCAGCGGCAAAGCTGAGATGAAAATGGCGCTTTTCGCCAGTTTGTATTATCAGTTTAATATCCCGTCGGTTGCGGGGCTTAAGCCATACTTAGGGGCAGGGCTGGGGCTGGCGAAACTTAAAGCTACCCAGAGCGCGACCCTGAGCCTGAGCGTGACTGAATGTTACTACTACGGCGATTGCGAGAGCGAGAGCGGGAGTGCCCCCATTTTTAGCGATAGCTCCTCCAAAACCAATTTAGCCTATCAGTTGGCACTCGGCGCAAACTATTTCTTCAACAAGAATTTCGGCGCAGGATTAGGTTACGCTATACGCGACTACGGCTCACTAAGTGTACACTCGTCAATCACTGATAAAAGCTATAGCTTTGATATGAAATCAAGCGGGCTTTTTGGAAAGCTAACGTATAGGTTTTGATCGAAACGCGGCGCAACGTCTTTGTCAAAACCGCGAATTAATCCGCGATCTTAGTCGCGGATTTTTCCATTACCGCAAAGTTGAGGCGCTTTCCTTTGCAGAATGTAAATCGTTTCTATGAGAGGCTTTAAGCCGCAATGGCGATCTTCGCGAGTTGCGGCTTTCTTTCGCGCCTTCTATCCTCTGCGGCGCTACCCCAAAAATCCTAAATTTTTGGGGTAAATTCAACGTATTCTAGATCGCCTCGCGCAATAAGTTACTAAGCTCCCCATCAAAAGCAAAAGCGGTTAGAAATATGGGTTTCCCAAAATCGCGGATTTTAGGGCAGACAGACGCGAACCATTACGCGCAATCAACTCATTCCCCAAAAACCGTAAATTTTTGGGGCAAATAGGCGCGTAAACTCGCGGTTATACGATCCGCTTTGGATCGCCCGCTTCAAATTCTCAATGCAAGAAGTGGCGGACGCCCGTAAAGAGCATCGCGATTTTGCGCTCGTTCGCGGCGGCGATCACCTCATCGTCGCGTACGCTGCCGCCCGGCTCCGCGATCGCGGTTACGCCGCCCGCAGCCGCCGCGTCTACCGAGTCGCGAAACGGAAAAAACGCCTCGCTCGCCATAGCCGCGCCCGCGACATCAATCTCCATTTGCGCCGCTTTGCGCAATGCGGCGGCGGCGGCGTCCACGCGGCTTGTCATACCCATTCCGATCGCGACCAACGCGCGGTTTTTCACATACGCCACGCAATTCGACTTCGTCAGCGCGGCGATAATCCACGCCACTTTTAGATCGGCGATCTGCGCGGCGCTAGGCGCGATCTTGGTAACGCATTTCGCGCCGTCAATTTCGGCGACGCTCGGCGCGTCTGAATCCTGCGCCACAAAACCGCCCAAAATGTGTTTGAAATCCAGCCAATCGGCGAGATTTGGCAGGCGATCGCCCTCTCCTACCTGAAAGAGTTTCAGCCGCTTTTTCGCGCTAAACGCCGCGATCGCGCCGTCTGTGAAACTCGGCGCGACTATGACTTCCAAAAAAATTTCGTTCATCTTCGCCGCGAGATTTTCGTCAACTTTACCATTCACCGCCGCCACGCCGCCGTATGCCGAAAGCGAATCAGAGCGCAGAGCCTCGCTCCACGCTTCGCAAAAATTTTCGCGCAAAGCAAAGCCGCACGGGTTGCCGTGCTTGACGATCGCAACCGCGTTTTCGTCAAAGGCGCGCGCTAGCTTGATCGCCGCGCTAATGTCCGTTAAATTATTAAAACTCGGCTCGCCCCGCAAAACCTTAAATTGCTCGCTGTAAAAGCCGTCAAATTCGTATAAAAATCCCTTTTGGTGCGGGTTTTCGCCGTAACGCAACTCGCGGGCGAGAGTTCCCGCGATCGGCAAATAGGCGGGAGTTTTTGCGAATCTACGGTTCATATAGCCCGCGATCGCCGAATCATAACGCGCCGTGTGTTCGTAGGCTTTAATCATCAACGCCGCGCGAAATTCGTAGTCGTCCGCGCCGTTTAGCAGCGCGTTTCCCACGCGATCGTAATCTTTTGGATCGGTTACGATCAGCACGGATTTGAAATTTTTCGCCGCGCTACGCACCATAGCTGGTCCGCCAATGTCAATGTTTTCAATAATTTCCGCGAAGTCGTCCGTGCGTTTCGCGGTCGCCTCAAAGGGATAAAGATTGACGCAGACAAGGTCGATCGCCGCGATATTTTTCGCCGCCGCCGTTTCGCGGTCGCCCGTATGATCGCGCCGAAATAAAATACCGCCGTGAATTTTGGGGTGCAGGGTCTTAACGCGCCCGTCAAAGAGCTCGCCAAAGCCTGTGATTTCGCCCGCCTCGATCGCCTTTATGCCCGCGTCCGCAAGCGTTTTTAATGTGCCGCCCGTGCTGATTATTTCGTAGCCAAGCGCGGAAAGTTCCCGCGCGAATTTTACGACGCCTCTCTTGTCGCTCACAGAGAGCAGAGCTCTTTTCGCCATCAATACTCCTTAGACGCCGAGCTCGTCTATATCTTCAAAGTTCATCTCTACAAGTTTTTTGTATTTGCCGAGTTTCCAAAGGCGCATTGTGTGATCTACGATCGCGCACAAAACTCGCGTGCGCGTTTCATTATCGCCGATTAAGAGCGAAAATTCGCGGAGCATAAATTGCGGTTTGGAGCAATCCGTGATTTTCGCGCCGAAGATTACGCCGCTGTATTCTACGGATTTGAAGCCCGACGAGGCGGCAAACTCGCGCGCAAACTCGCCGCCCACGCTCATTGCCTCTAGCTCCTCTAAGACAAATTGGCGCGCGACAGCCTCGTCTTTGATCTCCGCGTTGATCTCCTCCGCCGCCTGTAAGCTCACCGCCCAAACGCCGCGATCGCAAATAATTTCATCTATATTTTGAATTTCGGAAAGTTCCATTTGCGCCCTTTGCAGTAAGCATTAAAATTCGCTATTTTACCTTTATAAACTTTTTCGCGCTTGCCGAAGTAAAGTTTATGGCGCGATCAAAGACGATCGCGCCAAAAATCGCCCGCGTTAGACTTTCGCGACGCGCATTACTTCTTCAAGAGTTGTCTCGCCCGCGGCGATTTTGCGCAAGCCGTCCGTGAACATCTCTTCGTAGCCTTTCTTTTTCGCGACTTTAATTAGATCGTGCTTTGAGGCGTTGGCGATAATCATCGTAGAAATTTCTTCGTCTATCGTAAAGACTTCGCTCACCATTGTCCGCCCCGCGTAACCCGTGCCGCTACACTTCTTGCACCCCTCGCCTTTGTGGAAGATCATCTCGTCGATCGTCATATCTTTGGGCATCATATCCATAATGCGCGAGAGGAGGTCTTTGGGGTATTTGATCTCTTTTTTGCAATCGGGGCAAATGCGGCGCACAAGACGCTGCGCCTGAACCGCCACAACGGAGCTGGCGATCATAAAGGGCTCCACGCCCATATCCATTACGCGCGTAATCGCGCTCGGCGCGTCATTGGTGTGCAATGTGGTGAAAACAAGGTGTCCTGTAAGCGCGGCTTGGATCGCGATTGAAATCGTCTCTTTGTCGCGCGACTCGCCGACCATAATAATGTCTGGGTCTTGGCGCAGGATAGATCGCAAAGCGCCCGCGAATGTAAGCCCGGCTTTCTCGTTCGTCTGCACCTGTTGCAAACCTGGCATTCTATACTCCACAGGGTCTTCAACGGTGATAATTTTGTGCGTTACATTCTTAACTTCGTTCAGCGCGGCGTAAAGAGTTGTAGTCTTACCGCTGCCGGTCGGACCGGTAACGAAAACAATCCCGTTCGGCTGGCGCATCGCGCGGCGAAAACGCTCCAAATTCGTCTGCGTGAAACCCATTTGATCAAGGCGCACAAGAGTTTTGCTCTTGTCCAAAATCCTCATCACGATCGACTCGCCGTGCGCGATCGGCAGAGTTGAAAGACGGAAGTCAAATTCTTTTTTATCAACGGTCATTGAAAAACGCCCGTCTTGCGGTTTGCGGCGTTCGCCAATGTCCAAATCCGCCAGCAACTTTATGCGGCTTGAGAGCGGCGGGTAAATTTTGCTTGGAAAAGCGAAACTCTCCGTCAAAAGCCCGTCAATGCGCACGCGCACGGCGCAATCTTTTTCGCCTGGCTCGACGTGAATGTCGCTCCCTTTGCGGCGAATCGCGGTGGCGACAATGATCTCAATCAAACGATAGATCGCCGACTCTTGCTGCGCTCCCGCGAGTTGCAGTTCAGCCGTGCCCGCCGCCATTTCGCGCTCGACTTCGGCTAATGTCGTGCGCAAACCCTCTTGCGTTTCAACGCGCGAGATAATGCGCGAGACCTCAGATTGCGCTGTGATCGCGATAATAAGCGGTTTGTCTGGAAGTTGGCGTTGCACCGCGTCTTGCGCCTCAATATCCAGCGGATCGACAAACGCGATCAAATAACCGTCGGGTTGGTTTTCCATAGGCACCACAGAGAAGCGGCGCAGGGTATTCACGCCGAGTTTGACGGCTAGCTCCATATCGCCCTCAAAAGTACCCGGCTCCACATAAGAGACTTTCATCTGATCGGCAAGGGTGCGCAGGATAGCCTCTTCCGAAAGAATACCCTCGTCCATAATAAGTTCGCCAAGTTTTCTGCCGTCCGCGTTCTGTTTTTGCAGTTGCAAAAGGCGTTCTAAATCTCCTTGCGTGAGAAGCCCCGCGGCGATCAAAACATCGCCCAAGCGAAGTTTGCGCATACCGCCGCCACCGAAACCGCTTGTTGTCGCTTTAGGTTGGGTGAAATCCATATAGCCTCCGAAAATTCGTTAGGTAATGATAGCTAAATTACTTCCAGCGGTATAAAACATCCCTTGTCGTTAAAAAGCTTTATACAGCTCTTAACGCGCGGGGTTTAGATCGCGAAAGTTACCAGTACAAATGCGCTCTGCCAGCAAGCGCGCCAGTAGCGTCAAGCGGACGTATGCGCACTTTGAAGTGTCCGCCCTCGTGGATTAAATCAAGGAGCGCGGTTTCACCGCCGCTCATATATAATAAAAGCGATCCGTCCTTTTGTTTGTCATATTTGCCCGCGGCGTATGCCGTGAATACGCGCGATAAAATATGCGGCGTTTCGGGCAAGTGCGTATCGCCCAAGTCCACGCCGTCTAACATCGCTTGATAGAGTAATTTTTTCTGAAACATAACGGTCAAAATATAGTTGGCGTTTTGGCGCGATTCGGGGGTAGCGCGCAGATTCGCCCCCGCAAACGACGCGAGGTCTATAAAGTCGCTCTCAATGCAACTAATTCCATACGCGCTTAAAAGCGTTTCGTCATATTTGTAGTCGCGGGCGACGCGCGATCCTTCCATACACGCGCGCTCGTATTGTTTGTTGCGGTATAGCTCCAATACGCGATCGGAGTCTTTGGGCGCGGCGGTCGCCAATGTGTGAATCACCGCCAAAACTATAGCCAAAAGCGCGAACGGGTTCAAAACGCTTTTTTTAGGCTTCACAAGTGCCTCACGACACCCGCTCGCCAACTTATCCAAAAATTTCATTCTTCTCATAGATCGCCTCCAACATTAGCTTCGCCCGCTTCAATTTGGCGCAAGAGGCGCGAAATGCGATCGCTCTTGCGTTTTTCAAGGTAAATTTTAAGCGCTTTAGTCGCGTCGTCCTTTTTACCCATTCGGTAGCTTGACGCCGCGAAAATCGCCCAGCTGCGCTCATCGCCGCTGTTTAACTCATTGGCTTTTTTCGCCCAATCGTATGCCTCTTGATTATTGCCGCTTCTTAGATACTCGCGGGCAATATCCACCGCTTTTGAGTATGTGGGCTGTTTCTGATACGCCTGCTCCAAATCTTTAAGCCCTGAAACTTTGGTCATTACGAGCCTGCCCGTCTTTTCGGGCGGATTGACGATCTGCGCGGGCACCGCCTCTACGCGAATCTCCTCAGGGCTCTCAACGGGCATTTCAGGAGAGGGCGCGACGGGCGTGTATAAAGGCGCGCCCGAACCGCTGCGCGTGATCGCGGGATTTACCGCCGCCGTTTCTACGCCGTCGGCGCGGCGCACGCGGCGACCTAAGTCATCTTCAAAGCTAAAACTCGGCGCGATATGCATTTTAGGTTTGGGCGAAATGACCTCTACGCGCTGAACCGTTTGGGAAAGCGGCGGGTTTTGCGGCTGAACTTGTTGAGTTTGCTGAACAACCTGCGTTTGTTCGGGGGGCGGAATTTCGGTAACGGGAAAGGGCTCAGGCAGAATTTCTGGAGTGGGCGCGGACATTTCTGGCGAAGATGGGATCGGCGCGACATTGGCGACTTTCACCTCGCCGCGCGAATCGTCCTCTTTCGACCCGGCAAGCAGCGGATTTTTCGCCGTCTCCTCGTCGGGAGTCCAGCCGCCGCCGCTGCGCGCGTAATAGACCGCTCCCGCGCCGAGCGCGATCGCCATCGTGAAGAAGATCGCTTTGCGGACGATCTGCTTTACTTTATAAATAAACCACGAGCGCTCTAATCTTTCTATTCTGTCCATATTCCGTCTTTGTTGAGATCGCGCGAAAACGTGCAAAAATTTTCGCTATTCTAGCAGAATTTTCTTTTGTGCTACAAAGCGCGGCGGCAGGGTTATACGATCGCGCTATTTCAGATACAATCGCGAACGAATCGCATCATCGCCAAGCCCTGATCACAAACGAAAATCGTAATCGCGCGCTTGAGCTACAACTATGGCTTATTAAGGTTATCAAGAAACCTCTATTTCCTTTATCCCGTAAACTAAAATCTCGCGTTTATGAGATTCTTGCGTTCCATATTAGAAACCTTCAAGTCCGCGACGCGCAACCCAAGTTGAAGTTTAATAAATCCCGTTGCGCTCGCGGCAATAAAACGAAGCGGCGATAGCGAGTAGCGCAATGGGCGATATATGCGAGCATAGCGACGATTTTCGGAGGGTTAAGAAACGAAGTCCATTGCCGCAATAGAGTTCAAACGCCGTGATCGGCGATCACAAGGTTAAGAAACGAAATTATCGCAATAGAGGCTTTGCCGCCGCGAGAAGTTAATAACTTCGCGCGCGAAGTCAAACAAAAACATTTACGGCTTTTGCCGCTTTTCATTGTCAATAACCTCGCGCGCGCGGAGTCAAACAAAAACCCTCAAACCTCAATCAAGCCTTGCTCAATTGCCGCCATTTCTATAAGTTTGTTTGTAAAACGCGGTGGGATTTTGGCGGGCGCAAGGCGATCCATTTCGTCCAAAAGGTCAAAAAAGCGGTGCATAAGGCGGTTTAGATCGCGCAAATTGCCCTGCGTCAGGTCAAAGATGCGATCGAAGTTTGCCGCCGAAAAACGTTCGAAAAACTCGCTCATCTCGCCTAAAAGCAATTTGGTCTCAATAAAACGCGAAACCTCCGCGGGCTCAATCGGCGCGCACTCTATATTCTCAAAGGTGCGCGTGCGGAAGTGTTCTTTGGCGAGCAAATCTTCGCGATCTACGCGGTGCACGACAACGACAAAGCGGAAGAATTCCTCGTTGCTCATCATTCTCACCCATTCCAACTTGTCCTCGTCGTATAACTGCGCTTCGTCCAAAAGGATATAAATAGGCTTGTTTGAGGCGCGCTTAAAAGCGTTTATCACTCTTTGCATATCGGCGGCGACGAGCGGCTTGCCGTACACCGCCTCGTAAATTTCGCCCAAACGATCGTATGAAAATGTCGCGCTAGGGTAGTAAAAGATCGGCAGTTTTTCTTTGTAATCGTTGAAAAAACGGCGCAACACATAACTTTTGCCCGTGCCGGGCGCGCCTGTGATCAAAAGGATTTTGAAAGCGCTTTTGAAAGCGTTTTCTATGCGCGAATAGACTTGACTCGTGCGGGTTAAGAGGACGAAATACGAATTGGATTCGCTGTCCTCAAAAAGTTTTCTAGCGTTCCCGTAGAGGCTCTCTTCTGAAAAGTCGCCGTCGCCCTTTCGGGCGACGATCGGCGTGGTAGGTATAGCCTCTTCGGCGAAGTCGCCGTCAGCCATAATTTCCGTCATATCAGTTGTTTTCAATCACGCTTTCTTTTTGCGTCGCGGGAGCCTCTTCTTTCTCCTCGTTCGCAATGTTGTTGTGCGCGTTGACTTCGCTCTCAATCACCTCGCCGAAACCGATGTTTTTAAGCGAAAGTTTCTCTTTGTTGCCCTCTTCCAAAATGTGCGGCGTGAGGACAAATACGATCTCGTTGTTGCGATCGTCTCTGGTCGTAGAGCCAAAGAGCGCGCCCAAGAAAGGAATATCGCCTAAGATCGGAATTTTGCGCTCGATCATACTGTTGCTCTTTTGGATCATACCGCCCAAAATGATCACATCGCCGTCTCTGACGCGGACAACAGAGCTAATTCTGCGGCTCATAGTGTCTGGGGCTATAGAACGCACACCCGCCGCCGCGCCCGCCGCCGCCACTGCGGAGGGGGGCATAGCGTCCGACTCGCGCAAGAGATCGCTCACGGACGGATTAAGGCGCATCGTAATGTAGCCATCGTCGTCAATTTGCGCGGTGATGTCTAAAAGCACGCCCACAAAGAGCGAATCTTGGGTAACGCTCGTAGAAGCCGAACCGCTGCTGGAACCAGACAAAACCGTGCTGGTAAGCGTCTGGTAGTTTAAGTTGCGACCTACGCTGATTAGCGTGGGCTGGTTGTTCATAGCCAAAACTTTCGGGCTGGAAAGGGCTCTCGTATCGCCCTGGGTTTTCAGGAATTTCACTAAACCCGCCGCACTGAAACCCGCGCCAGCTTTGTATGAAAAAGTTTTGTTTTGAGTCTGCCATCTTGGATCGCGTCCGTTTGCGCCTACATAGTTACGATCGTAGTAGAAACCATCAGTCCCACTCGCAGGGTTACCATAGGCCCAAGGATAATCATTGTTAGCGCCATCTACAGGCGGCTCGGCGCCAGCCCAGAAACCAAGCTGCAACGCTGACCAATCAACACCGCTCGTATGCTGATCGCTCAGTTCCACAGCGAAAATTTGAACATCAATCAAGACTTGCTTTCGGATATTCGCCATTATTTTGTCTAGGTATTCGCTGACGCGATCTATTTGGCGGCGCGTGCCGGTAACGACAACCAAACCGCTTTGCGGATTGACCATAATAGAACCCGCCGCGTCTTTGCCGCCCGCGCCGTCTTCGGGGCGATTCAAAATAGCCGCGAGATCTTTGCTTAAGCCCGCCCATAGGTCAAACTTCTCCTCAGTTTTGATAGTTGTCGTGCTATCGCTACTAGAGTCGCTGCTGCTGCTGCCGCCAGTGCTGCCTTTTGCGGTGCCCAGTTTGACGTCCGCCGTGCCGCTGCCTGTGCGGCTGCTATTTACGAAATCAACCCTAAACATTTTCGTGTCAAGGTGTCTGATCGTAAGAACATCATTCACCAAAGCGTGGTGCAAGTTTGCCCTTTGTAGGAAGAAGTCCAAAGCCTCCTCCGCGCTCACAGCTTTCAAATTCACATAACCGATCTGCGCGGCGTCGAATTTGGCTTGCGTGCCTTCACCCTCGATCGCTAAAGAGACATCGCACTCTTCCACTATGGATATGAGCGCGTCCTTAAGCGCGATCGGATCTTTGATCATTACATCAAATCGCTCCCCGGGGCAAGACGCGAATAGCGCCATAGTTCCGGTAAACAACGCCAGAAACAATACTTTTAATGCTCTCATTTCAGCCACCTACCTTGCTGATAAATTTGGTTTTGCTCACGCCTCCGCCTTTGATAGACAAAGTTCTTCTGGAATTACCGCTGGTTAAGATCACCATATCGCCCATTATGCTCTGCAATGTCCAACCGCCGATAACCTTATCGCCCGCTCGCTTCCACTCGCCGTTCATAAGCGCTTTGGAATCAAAAATCGCTTGCAATAAAGGCTCTTTAGGCGCGGGCGGTTTAGCCGTAGCATTGTCGTCCGTCTTCACCTCGCGCGGGGGATAGTAAAAGGTGTTGGCAAACTTCGGAATATCTACGCGATCAGCTTCTTTGATCGCCAAAACCTTCTCGTCGATTGTCGCCATCTCCGTTTTGTCTATCAACGCAACTTCACGCTGGGTGAGCTCAGCCGCAAAAGCTTGCCCCATAGCCGCCGCGAAACAAATCGCGGTAAAAATTATCCGTCTCATTTCATACCCCACAGAACGCTTTTCGCTTTGAAAGCGAGACGATCTTTCTCGTCTATCTTCATCTCCAGCTCTTCAATCGGGGTGATAGACACACCCGTTTCTACTATGAATAGATACTTCATAGCCGATTGGAAGCTACCTTCGCCGTCTACCACAACCTCCATTACGGGACCGAAGCCTACCTGCGAGCCTTGCACTTTGTTCTCCTGCGTTGTAATCACAATGTGATTCTCAGCGGCTTTTTCAGTAACAAAGTCAAGGTGTTGCGCCCACTCCAAAGTTGAGAAAAAGAGGTGGTCAATACCGGTTAGCTGCACCTGAATGTAAGAATCTGTCTGATTCATACGAATAATGCTATCGCGCAGGCGCGCCGTCTCGGCTTCGAGTCGCTGCACCTCCTCTTTACCGCCGCCGTCTTTGAAAGCTCTGATCTTTCTCATCGTCTCGTCATACGCGGCTTTGCTCTTCTCGGCTTGTTTGGAAACTTTGGGAATTATATATTGGTAATCCCCAATCAACAGAAGAACCGGTATCAACAAAGCAATCAATTTTATTTCTTGAGGCTTACGCGACGCGATCCAACTGTCCAGTTTGGTAACAAAGTTATCAAACTTTACCGAAAAGTCTTCGCCCTTTTTCTTTCTGCCAGCACCTACGCTCATTGTGGGAACCTCACTTTCAGTTCGGCGTTAAAAGAGCCGCCTTCTAATTTTTCGATCTTGCGGAGTTCGGGCTGATAGTTGTCCTCGGCAAGCCGTTTCAAAAGCGCTGTAATCTGCGTGTCGCGCCCCGCTCTAATCTTAGCGGTCGCGTTTTTGCCTTTGACTGTAACCTCTTCCGTGCGGACTTTAGCCTCGTTGATCCTATCAAAAAGATAGGCGATGTTAGACGCCGCCGGTTGCGCCAAAACGCGCATCTCGTGAATTTTGTTCAAAAGGGCGCGGGAGTCGTCAACCTTTTTCTTCGTGTCGGCTTCCTCGGCGATTAGCTTCGTGCGCTCCTCTTCCAATTGCCGCTTGCGCGCTTGCAACTCGTCAAACTCGCGCTGATGCACATTGAGCTTCTTCAACTCGTCCTTATTCTTATATATGTAATACTCCGAATGGACGACGTACCAAAGAGGCCACGCGATCGCCGCGATCAAAGCCGCCGCCACAAGCAAGATCGCCTTGCCGCCCGCGCGCGACGTAAACGCTCCCGGACGTTTTTTGGGCGTGAGATTAAAGGGGTTTGCCTGCAAGCCTTTGACGGCGTTATCCGCCTCCAAAAGCGCCATAATTGAGAGTTGATCCACATAAGGATCGCTCTTAGAGAAGAAGTGGGTATAGAACACAAATTCGTGCCCCTCAATCTCCAAAAGCTCCTGCGCCAAATCTTCAAGACCCGGTACCGCGCCCTCGCTCGTGCCGATAAACAGGCGATCGGGGGTGTTCATACCCGAAACGCGCGCGGCGTAGAGAAGTATATTCTTCACATTGTAAAGGGCGTTGCTGATCGCCTCTCGCATATCCGAGAGGACTTGCAAGTTATGCTCTTGATCCTCGCCGCTGGGGGCGCTTGTCAAAAGCGCGATGAAATCTTCATACTCCATCCGTCCGTGGCTGAGCTGCGAATAGGACTCTTGAAGTTTTTTAAGTCCGTGATCTTGGCTCTTGCCGTAGACATATTCGCCGTTGTCGAATATGGAGATGATCAGAGAGTCTTTATGGAAGTAGATAAAGACATCGCGCTTCGGATCGAGAATGTTTGAGTTATATAGCGCGTAGGGGAGCGTACTCACCGGCACAACCGCGTCTATATAAGGCGTATGATCCACCACAGGCGCGGCGGCGCTTTCGAGCGCGCCCATAGAAATCGCGCTCGCTCCGATAGTCCACATACGTTCGTCTTGCTTGCTCGGGCGACGTGTAAAGGCGTGTTTGTATTCAAGCATCGGGTTTAATCCCGCGTCTTGGAACACTTTTAACTCAACTTGCTCGTTGAGCTGCTCCTCTACCATATCTCGTTGCAAATCAAATTGGTGGAAGATAAACTCCTTGTCGGGGATAGTTACCAGCGTATAGCCAGCATTATCCAACTCGGAAATATCGTCCTGCCTAATTTCGTCGCCGCTTAGCGACCAAAACTTGCCGGGCGTAGCGCTATTAAACGCTATTCGCTGCCGCGAAGCTAACTTACTCTTTGCCACCTGCCCTCCTTTTGCCTGGTCAATTTTCCAAAATTATTTGGAAATGATCGCCGCTCTTTTGAACATAGATCTCTTTGTCGCGTTTTGACGTGTGTGACGCCGCCCGATAATCCTGCTTAAAACCCACTTTAAAGATCGTCTCTCCAAGTGAATTAGGGTATGGGACTATCTCTATATCGGAGAAAAATATAGCTTTTCTTTCCCCTTTACCGAATATCTGCCTTTTAAGTTTAGCAAACATTTCTTTATTTGCGCCGTCATTTCGCGTAAAATTTTGCGAATATAACGCTAAATAATCGTCAATCTGGTTGTTTTTCCAAGTCATTCGCCACTTAAAAAGGAAAGTCAATACCGCCGCAAGGTCATCTTTACCCGCTTCCAACACTCCTTGTTCGTTGATTAGTAATTCTATCCTTTTTCCATCTAAATCCTTGTTGATCGTAAGCAAAGCGTCATTGTCGATCGCCACGCAACCTTTGGTGTTCTCGCTCTCGCGCTTGCCGTTATTAAGCGGAAAGCCGTGCACCCATATTCCGCCGCCCGTTTTTTTGCGCGATTTGTCAAGGATATTTGGGTAATTTGATGTGTACGCGAGCGGTCCGTAATATGGATCAAAAAGGTTTTTGCCCTGCTCCAAAGTAGAGGTGATCTCATAAGCGCCCACCGGCGTTTTGTTGTCGCCCTCTTTTAACTTATCGCCCACCGCGTCTCCCATCGTGGCTTTGTATTCGCCGCGCTTTATGAGTTTCGCGCCGTCATAATCGTAATAATAAAAGACTTTTGCGGTTTTATCCACCGCGAAAATACGCCTTTTGCCCTCGTAATAACCGAATTTGGTGTCTAAATTGGCGATCTTTTTCAGCCAAAAATCTTTAGATAAAAGCGCTTTGTTCGCCTCCGCCAGCGCTTTTTCTTTCACCGCGTCCTCGCCCTCGTCCATTAAAATCTGCGCCAAAATTTCCGAGAAATCGCCGCTGGAAGTTTGCGCGCCGTTTTGCGTAACGGGCGCGGCGGGGGCGGCGATCAAATTTATTGCCAAAAGCGACAATGTCAAAAATATAAATTTCTTCATACGCCTTCCGTGTAACCGAACTTTTTCAGCGCGGTTTTGTTCTTGCGCCTTGATTGTATTAAATTTATGCTTAGCTCAAGATAAATTTTTTCATACGCCTTCCGTGTAACCGAACTTTTTCAGCGCAGTTTCGCTTTTTCGCCACGATTGTATTAAATTTATGTTTAGCTCAAGATATGTTTTTTTGCCCGAAAAGGCTTCAATAGATCGCCTAGCCGCGCAGCCTAATCTTTTTACGCCGCTTCCGCCCTTACCTATAATAATAGACTTTTGCGACTCTTTTTCAACATAGACGATCGCTTTCACGCGATCTAGCGTCTCTGTTTCGCGAAATTCCGTAATCTCAACTTCCGCGCTGTAAGGCACCTCTTCGCTGAAATTATCAAAGATCGCCTCTCGGATAATCTCTTTATAAATATCGCGGATCGTGTGATCGGTTAGATCGTCAGGATCAAAATAAAAGGGATGTTCGGGCAGAAGTTTCGCGATCTCGCTTAAAAGCGGCGCGAAGTCGTTTTTTTTCGCGCTGATCGGCGCGATCGCGATATATTTTTCGGCGAATTTTTGATATTCGGCAAGTTTCGCGAGCCGCTTTTCGCGCGGAAAATTATCCATTTTCGTCAGCGCGATCAAATGCGGTTTGTCGCCCGCTGCATTCAAAAATTTTTCGTAATTTTGCGTGGAATCCGCCATATCGGCGAGAAATAAGACGAGATCAGAATCTTTGATCGCCCGCAAAGCTTCTTTTTGCATAAAGTTATTCAATGCCTCTTTGCGATCGTCAAGACCCGGCGTGTCGGTGAAAATTATCTGCGCGTTTTGATCGTCTAGCGTTACGATCGCGTTCTGGCGTTTTCTGGTCGCGCCCGCTTTTTTGCTCACAAGCGCGATCTTGCTCTTCACAAGCGCGTTAATAAGCGTACTCTTTCCCGCGTTAGGGCGACCGATAACCGCGACAAAGCCTGATCTAGCTTTGCCGCTATTCGCGTTCCTCCGCCATTGCGGCGCGGAGCGAAGCTGCGCCTCGCCGCTCGTTTCATTCGCGGATTTATCTGTTGTTTCGGCTAGAGATTTTTCGATATTCATAGTTGGGAAACAAACCTATAAAAACCGCCGCGCTCGCTACGGCAAACGGATAGCGAGCAACGCAACGGCAAAATTTGCCAGACGGGGCTGAACGACAAATTCTGAGAGTCAAGAGGCGAGACCTCTTGTCCGCAAGCGGGAACTTTGCTCCCGCGAGGAGTGTTCGCGATTTTACAAGCGACTCTCATATCGGCGCATCATATAAAGACGTTTTAATTGCTTTTTGCGAGACGCGATCTTGCGCTTTTTTTTCTTCTCGACATTGCTCTCGAAAGTCTTGCGCGCGCGCGCTTCGGTAACGATCAAGTTGCGATCAACTTGTTTTTTGAACCTGCGATACGCTTCTTCAAACGATTCGTTCTCTTTTACTTTCACACCCGGCAAAATTATCACCCGCTTTCTTGCTAAATTTAGTTTTCGCGGAGCGGATTTTAGCTAAAAGCGCTTTAAGCTCTTACATCTTAATGCCGAGCAAAGTATCAAGCATTATTTGGATCGTGCTGATCACGCGGGCGTTCGCGCCGTAAGACGCCTGAAAACGGATTAAATTCGCCAGCTCTTCGTCAACATTCACTTTGCTTATACTCTCAAATTGCTTTCTTACGCTGTTTTCAATCGCCATTGCGGTTTCAAGCGTGGTGAGCGATGTCGCGGTGTCTTCGGCGATGATCGCGTTAATAAACTTAAACTGTCCCATAATCGTCTCGCGCTTGACCGTGCGATCGTTGGTGAAAAATGAGATGCTGTCATATTGCAATTGTTGCATTTTGTTCGCGATCTCGTTATTTCCCACGACTGGCAGATCGTATGCTTGAATTTTCGAGGGGTCTTTCTTGAAATCTTCAAACAAATCAAGATTCCGCGCGGAATCGCCGCTAAAAAATTTATTTAACCCGATCGCGCCCGCAAAAAGCGTGCCGTGATCTTCTATATTAAAGTAAAGCCCGGCGTTTTGATCGCGTACCGCGATCTCCACGCGATTGCCGTTAAACCCCGCGATCAGCAGATCGTCAAGATCGTTTGACATATCGTTGTCTTTGTTGTCGTCTACAAAGGGCATATTGATCTGCGCTACGATCCCCTCTAAAGTCGAATAAAGCGGATTTTCCGAATCTTTTTGTATTTTGATCTCGCGAGTTGCGATCTTGTCGCCGTTTCTGTCATAGACGCCGATCGTAAATGTGCCGTTGTTGATCGTGAATGGAATATGCACGGCGTCTACGATGTCTAATTGCTGAGCGCCCGTCATTCCGAGAGCCGATCGCAATAACGAGTGATCGTCCGCAATCAAAAGAGCGCCAAGCTCCACAGGCTTGCCCGTAGTGTTTGTCAAAAGCCCCAATTGACCGCCGCTGACTACCGCCTCCCCATCATAGCCTCTGCTGTTTAATTCGGTGTTGATTGCGTCCGCGACTTGCTGAACGCTCATAGTTTTAGGATCAATCCAGACTTTAATATCCGGCTGAAATCTGTTTCCATTGCGATCGTAAGCCGTGATCACCATTTCGCCCGCCTGAACTTTATTGCGCAAAAGCCCGTCTTTTTCAAGCTCCGCGATCGGAATCCACTTCGCTTGGCGCGCGTTTAACGCCACAGTCGATCCGATCTGATCGCTGGACATTTTGTCGGTCGCGCCGCTGGCGTAAATTTGGTTTGTCGATTGAATGACGCCTCGCGCAAAGACGTCTAACATATCTTTATATTTTTGGAGCAAACCGTCCTCAGGCTCGCCCGTAGCGCGGCTGTAAACGCGCCCGCGCAAGTCAAGTAAAGCTCCCATTTTGCCGCCGACAATATCCTTGCTGATGTCAATTTGCGAAAGATCGCGCTGAACAAAGTAAATCGAGCTCATTCCGCCGGATGCGTTATCCGCTTTGAGCGCTGTGATTTTGCCAGCATTGTGGTCATTTACCAAAGTAAATCCGCCCAGCATTATTTGGTAATTTTCATCGTAATCGGCGACGTTAGTGTCGGTTTCGGTCATAGTTTTCAGACCTGTTTTAAGGATTTGACAACCTGTGAGCTTTTGCAGTTGCAACTCCAAATTATCGCGCTCGTCGCGGAGCTGGTTGGCGTGATCGTATTCGCGCGCCTCTAACTCGCGGATTTTGCTATTGATTTTGGCGATCTCTTTCGCAAGCTTGTTAATTTCATCTACCATACTCACGATCGACTGATCGGCTAGCTTTTGCATTTCGGTCATTTTGTCGCGCGTGCTGGCGAGGTTTTTGCCCAAATTTTTCGCCGTCTCCGCCAAAACGACTTTCTGCGAAGCCTCCGTAGGGTTCATTGACAACTTTTGCCACGCCGCGAAATAATCTAGCAAGTCCTTTTGTAAACCCTTTTCTAAAACATCGGGAAAATATTCGCTAATCTCCACAAGCGTCTGCGAGAGGTAATTTTGATACTCCAAAACAGTTTCGGCTTCGCGGAAACGCGCGTAAGTAAATTCATCGTGAACTCTAATCACCTGATCAACTTGCGCGCCCGTGCCGATGTCGCCTGGGCTCATATGCAGGCTAAATCGCGCGGAAACATCTATACGTTGCCGCGTGTAGACTGGATTTTCGGCGTTGGCGATGTTGTTAGATGTGATGTCCGTGCCGAGCTGCGCGACTTGCAGACCCGAATAACCCGTATAAAGCGCGCTGAACAACGACATTTTTCTACCCTCTCGTCTTCAAAATTCCCGCGCGTTCGCGGTGCGCGATCGCAGCCGCGCTCGGAGCCGCGCCGCTATAATTCGCGCCGTAGCCCGCGTCCTGCGCCGGAAAGATCGCCCTAACGAGCGAAGTGTAAAATTCGCCGACCGCGATCGCTAAAGTCCCGAAACGTTTATTGAGCGCGTGAAGCTCTATTAATGAATTTTTAAGATCGTTTAATAGGGATTTCTCGGCGTCCGTTAATAGATCGCCGATCTCTTGTTGCGAGTTTTTAGCCGCCAGCTCAGTTATTTCCGTATCCAAAGCTAACTTTTGCTTTTCAAATAAAATTGCTAGATTTTCTTTGGTAAACGATCTGGAAAATACCGCGTCGTGTTTAGCTTCTTTAATATCCGCCAAATCATCTTTGGTAAGCGCGATCAAGGAAGTGATCGTAGTTAGCGCCTCGTTAAGCCTCGTTTCCATAGTATTCGCCTTTATCCAAATTTGCCGCGCGGACTTTAGAGTCGCGAAAACTCGCGACTCAAAGCAACTCTTCGGCTACTTTTTCAGCAGTTTTTTTGAGATCAATTTTATATTCGCCTTTGGCGATCTGTTCTTTGATCTCATCAACTTTCGTTTTGACCCCGCAGGTCTCCTCCGCCTTTACGCTTTTTGGAGCGTTGCCGTTTGCCGTGTTGATCTGCCCTACTTGCGCTTGGGTAATGGGAGTAATCATCTGAAATCCTTTCGTCCCCAAAGGGTATTTTCAACTAAATCGGCAACAATCATTTTTCTTTAATAGCATCCGCCAAAGAATTGTAAAGAAGTTCGCTATACCCAAACCCGCCCGCAAGCGCGCCCGATAACGCCTCGTGGTAAAGCGACCTATAAATTTCGCTCCCCGCGCCCTCTCCAAATAAAGTATCCGCCTTCGGCATAGCCTCGTCTAGCAGGGTCTTTAATAAGAGAGCCTCAAAGTTGTCGGTCTGCTCTCTAAGCGCGGCTTTCGTCTCCTGCGTTTTGGCTATGACGTTGCCCAGAATTGCGTTTCTGGGGTTAGTCGCCTCTATAGTGTTAATCATTTAGAGCCTTTTTTAACTTCTCGCGAGAATTTTATTCTCGCTTTTACCAAAGACTTTACGTCTTTGGAAACTCCTAAAAATTGCCGTCGCTTTACGCCGACAAACGTTTGTTGTCTTCATTGCGGGCTTCTTTGCTATAACGGCGCGAACGCATACGCTTTGAGTCGCAATTTCGCCATATTTCTAGCACAAAACATTCCAAAGTTTGTCAATTTATCACGAGCTCGGCTTCGATCGCGCCGCTGCGCTTCAAAGCGCGCATTATCGCGATCAGATCGCTCGCCGTAGCGCCGATTTGCTGCAACGCGCCGGCGACGCTCGATACCGTCAGCGGCGATCCTTCAGGCGCTAGGCTCTGGTCAATATTCAGGGTCATCGCGTTGTGCGTAACCACCACGGGGCGCACGCGAATGTTCATTCCCGCCACGATCGTGCCGCTCTTTTCGTCAATCGTGATCCTGCTAGGCTGGGTTGTGGCGATCTCAATGTTATTCACGATCGAGAGAAACTCAACCATACTCATACTTTTGGGTCTTTTGAGGTTGATTGAGCGCGAATCCTGCGCGAAAGCCGCGCGATCGGGCTCAATTTGCTGACGTTTTTGGATCGCGCCCATATTGTTTTGGCGGGCTTTTTGCTGCGCTTCCTGCAAAAAAACTTCCGCGAAACGCGCGTTTATCGCGTTTTGAATCAAAACCGCGTGGTCTAAATTTTCCTCTTTCAGACTCAAAATCGCCGAATCGCGATCGGCTAAATTAAACCTCGCCTCCTGCTCCACGATCGCGCCGTTTTCAATGATCCCGCTATTCGCCGCCGCGCCGCCGCCGACCGTAGAAACCGCGCCCTGCGCCACCGCGTAAATGTTGCCGTCCGCGCCTTTGAGCGCGGTCATTAGCAAAGTGCCTCCGCGCAAACTCTTCGCGTCTCCGATTGATCCTAACTCAACGCTGGTTTTGTCGCCTTGTCTGGCAAACGGCGCAAGGCGCGCCGTAACCATTACCGCCGCGACATTTTTGCTGTTGATGTCGGCTTGGCTCACCTTGATATTCACGCTGGATAGCAAATTCGCGATCGTCTGCGTGGTCATCGCGCCAGTCGTGCCGTCTCCCGTGCCGTTCAAACCGACTACGATCCCGTAGCCCATAAGCTGGTTATCGCGCACGCCTACAATGCTCGTTAAATCTTTGATCTTCGTGCCGTTTTCGGCGGTGTCGACGGTAAGCGGCGCGGCGCAAAGCGAATTCACGCCGACAAACAAAAACATAGTGAAAATTACCCACCAGATCGCGCTCTCAAAACGATCTACGCCGTTTTCGCGACTCAAAAAGGGGATTTGAAAGACGCCTGAATCCACCAACATTTCGCGCTCCTTTACGAAGCGTGAAGCAAGTTTTATTCCTTGTTTCTCACGCGCCTTTATCCGCGTCATTTAATCGCCGCTCTTGTTTTTCATAAAGTTTTTCATAGGAATAGTGAAATTTCGCGCCTCTGCCGCGAGCTGAACGCTCCTCCGCAACGACAAGAGAGCCGCCGCGATCTTGCTTCAAATAAAGCGTGATCGCGGCGGGTTATAACGGGCTATAGCGGACAAAACCCGAATTATTCTACTTCCGCGTCAATTACATCGTCTTTTTTGCCGCCGCCCTGCGATCCAGCGGAACCGCCGCCTGAGGCGCCGTTCGCGCCCTCTTGTTTCTTATACATCGCTTCCGCCAGTTTGTGGCTCGCCTGCGTCAACGCGCTGATCTTCTCGTCAATCTCTGCTTTCGCCACATTCTCCTTCGCCAAAACATCTTTCAGATTGGCGATCGCGGTCTCAATTTTGCCCTTATCCTCCGCGCTTACAGCCGCCTCGTTTTCTTTCAAGGTCTTTTCAGTTTGGTAGATCAATCCGTCCGCGTTATTGCGCGCCTCAACGATCTCTTTGCGCTTTTTGTCCTCTTCTTTGTTCGCTTCGGCTTCTTTGATCATACGATCAATCTCGTTCTCGCTAAGCCCGGACGATCCGCTGATCGTAATCTTGTTTTCTTTGCCCGTGCCTTTATCTTTCGCGCTCACATTCAAAATGCCGTTCGCGTCAATGTCGAATGTAACCTCAATCTGCGGCACTCCGCGCGGCGCGGCGGGAATGCCTGAAAGCTCAAACATTCCCAGCGATTTGTTGTCGCGGCTGAACTCGCGCTCGCCCTGCAAGACGTGGATGCTCACCGCGGGCTGATTGTCGTCCGCGGTGCTGAAAACCTGCGACTTTTTCACAGGAATCGTCGTACCCTTTTCGATAAGTTTCGTCATCACGCCTCCTAGCGTCTCTATTCCGAGCGAAAGCGGCGTAACGTCTAAGAGCAAGACGTCTTTCACATCGCCGCGCAGCACGCCGCCTTGGATCGCGGCGCCCGCCGCCACGACCTCGTCGGGATTGACGCCTTTATGCAAATCTCTGCCGAAAAAGTCGCGCACGACTTGTTGCGCTTTGGGAATACGCGTGGAGCCGCCAACCATCACGATTTCGTTGATCGCGCCCTTATCTATATTGGCGTCTTTCAGCGCGGTTTTAATGTGGGTCAAAGTCTCGGCGATCAGATCGTCTATCATCGCCTCGAATTTCGCGCGCGTGAGTTTCACGACAAGGTGCTTAGGTCCCGTAGCGTCCGCCGTGATAAACGGTAAGTTGATCTCGGTCTCGTTCGCGCTTGAAAGTTCTTTTTTCGCGTTTTCGGCGGCTTCTTTGAGACGCTGCAAAGCCATTTTGTCGGCTTTCAGATCGATCGTGTTATCTTTTTTGAACTCCTCCGCGAGCCAATCTATAATGCGGTTATCAAAGTCGTCGCCGCCCAAAAAAGCGTTGCCGTCTGTGGAAAGCACTTCAAAAACGCCGTCTCCGACATCTAGCACGGTTACGTCAAATGTGCCGCCGCCCAAGTCATAGACTAGGATTTTTTCGGCTTTTTGCTTTTCTAGCCCGTATGCGAGACTCGCGGAAGTCGGCTCGTTGATAATGCGCAAAACATTGAGCCCCGCAATCACGCCCGCTTCTTTGGTAGCCTTGCGCTGCGCGTCATTAAAATACGCCGGCACCGTGATCACGGCGTCCGTAATTGTCCCGCCCAAAAATTCCTCCGCGTCCTTTTTGAGCTTCATCAAAACTTTCGCGGAAATCTCCTGCGGCGTGTAAATTTTGCCCTCAATATCGATCGCGCACGCGCCGTTTTTATCCACGATCGCGTAACTAACTTTCTCTTTCGCGCTTTTAGCGTTCGTCTCGTTCATCATCAAACCCATAATGCGCTTGATTGAGTAGATCGTCTTTTTGGGGTTTGTGATCGCTTGTCGCTTCGCGCTGTCGCCTACGAGGACTTCGCCTTTATCGGTGAAAGCCACAACGCTCGGCGTGGTATTTTTGCCCTCTTTGTTCGGGATAATTTTGACCTCGCCCGCCTCAAAAACTCCCATACAAGAGTTGGTCGTGCCTAAGTCTATGCCTAAAACTTTGCTCATAAGAATTGCCTCCTTTTTGATTTCGCAGGCTGGCAAAGCCTGTCTTTGCGACAAGGGGCTTTGCCCTTTGACCCTGCTTTTTGCGATTTTTCAAAATTAGCACTCTCGTATTGAGATTGCTAATCGCATTATACAAGTTTAGTCTATTATTGTCAAGGTTTCCGCGCTTGAAAGTTGACCCGAGCCTATTAAGTTTATTTTTATATACCTATAAAATATGTAAAATTCCCTCGTTCGTCCGCAACTTTTCAAAGTAAAAAATCCGCTCGTCTTCGTTTATAACCTCAATCGTGAGTTTCATACTCACAAATTTGCCTTTGCCGCTCGCGCGGCTCGGCTCCAAACAATGAGGCTTTTCGCCGACCGCATCCAGAACCGCCGCCATAATAGCCTCGCCTGATCTTGCGATCAAGCGATACTCCCAGATCGCGGGATAGGCGATTTCAGGCTTTCCGTTCAAAGAGACCACTCTTGCCCCCGTCCTTTTTTTCTAGCCTGATCTCGCCGATCGTCATCGTTTTGTCGATCGCCTTGACCATATCGTAGATCGTAAGGAGACCAATCGCCGCGCCGCTTAACGCCTCCATTTCCACGCCGGTCGCGCCTCGCGTCTTGGCGGTTACGACGAGCCTGAACGCCGCGCGATCCGCGAACTCCTCTACATCGCAACTGACATTCGTAAGGTTTATCGGGTGGCACATCGGGATAATTTCGCTCGTCTTTTTCGCGCCCATAATCGCGGCGATAATTGCGGTTTGCAGCACGGGACCCTTTTTGACCCGCGCATTCACGATCGCGTCGAAAGCTTCGCGGCTCATTGCGATCTCGCCTGAAGCGATCGCCGCGCGATTAGTCTCTGTTTTCGCCGAAACATCTACCATTTGCGGGCGGTTTTTGTCGTCTAAGTGCGTTAAAATCGGCATCGGTTTCAGCCTTAATTGGATAAATTACGCGAAATTATACAAAGGCTCGCTTGTGAAGAAAAATTCCGTCCTTTTCGTGGTGATTTTAAACTCGCTGATCGTGGCGTTTGAACTATTTTTTGGCGTTATAAGCGGATCAATGGCATTGATCACCGACGCGGCGCATAATTTAGGCGATGTCGCGGCGGTGATCGTAACATTTATCGCGATCATATACGGCGCGAAAGCCGCGAGCGAAAAATTCACATTCGGATTCGTCCGCAGCGAGATGATGGCCGCGTTTGTAAACGCGCTCTTTTTGTGCGTTACGATGATCTATATTTCATACGAGGCGATCGGACGAGTTTTTAATCCGATTGCAATAGAAGCCAAATATGTGATTGTAGTAGCTTTTATAGCATTGATCGCAAACGGGATTAGCGCCTTTATATTAAAAAAAGCCGGTGTAGCTCACTCCCACCGCCACGCTGGCGATTGCGATCACGTTCACGAAGATTTGAATGTAAAATCGGCGTATTTGCATATGCTTTCAGACGCCCTTATTTCGCTTGGCGTAATAGTCGGCGGAATCGCGATTTTGTTGTTTGAAATAGTATGGCTGGATTCGGTATTGGCGTTAGCGTTTAGCGCGTGGATTTTCTTTGAATCGTATAAAGTATTGAAAGCGTCGTTTTTTAGTTTAATGGATTATAACAAAGAAAGTTTGAAAACATACGAGGACGCGCTCAAAAAATTTGAAATTGTAAAAAGTGTGCACGATATTCATCTATTTGCGCCGAGTTCCGCGGAAAAACACTTTAGCGCGCATATTGTTTTGGCTGGAAATCCGACATTATCGGATGTGGAAAAGTTGCTCGAAGAGATTCGGCGCGACATTGCGCGTTTGGGCGTTACGCACTCGTTAATCCAGAGCGAAACCGCCAAATACGCGCAAGATGATATTTTGTGCGCCGCGCACTGCCGCGTCTGAATACCGTAAATAGGAGAGCGTCTAATGGGAAACGCGAGAAATTATCTTATTTTTGAAGACGTCCGTAAAGACGCCTCATTAAAACCCGTGTTCAACGCCTGCGTCGCCGCTGTCGCGGACGGAAGCGCGCAACTTTCCAAAACGCGCGCCGCTGCGGGCTACCCCTCCTATCCCTGTTTTCTAGTCAACGGAAAAGAACTCATCGCCGATTCCGTCCTTGAATATTATTTATCTGGACTTTGCCAAAGCGAGTTTGACTATGAAGCGGCGCGGGATTTTGCTGAAAAAATGCTGGGGCTCTGCGGCTGGAACGATATATATTATGTCTTGAGCCTCTGGGCGGAACGCGTTGTTCGCGATCCATTTTTTTACGCTGTGAAAGATGAGGACGGATATGACGAATGGCGTCTAAAACCCGGCGAGCCGAGTTGGCAGCTATCGGAAGCGTATCTGCAATTTGCCTGCTGGATCGCTGTAAGCGAGGTGAAATACGGACGCGGCTATTTCACGAAAGAGATATTTGCGCAGGTCTCCGCGCTGGGAAGCGACTTGCCCGCCAAACTAAAACGGCGCGGCAGCGGAGCTTTACCGCTGGAACTTGCGGAATATAAAGACGCTGCGCTCTCCTGCAAAGCTAATGACGTGTTCGCGACTGTCCGCATTACGCTCAAAGAAGAGAGTCGCGAAAGCTATCAAAAAGTCTTGGATTATCTGCGCCGCCTGCTTGAAACAGACTTTCCCAAATCGTATGCCGTGGATTTCAAGAGTTCGGAAAAGAAATTTCTTCCTATTCCTCGCCTGCCAAAAAAAGGTATTCATCAGTTATTTGCCAATGCCGCGCAATGGCGGGACTTATATGAGCGCATAGAACGTTACGCGCGCTTGGCAATGCGGGAATTTGAATGGTATACAAATCTGCAAGACGAGTATTGCGCGATGCCCGGCACCTTTGCGGTATTTGCGCTAGGCTTGGCGGACGAAAAATATCACGAGCTTGTTTGCGATTATTTACAGTTGTGCGACGGCGAACATCAGGGCGTACACGGCGAATTTGTCTTGGCGTATATTGAGAAATACGGATTTACGCAAAAGGGTCTGGAACTTTACAAGTTATGCGAGGAAAATATACAGCGTCTTCCGAAGAAATTAGAGTCGCTGTATATAAAACGGCAAATTCGCAATTAAATCAAATAAAAGAGCGGGTTATATAAAGACGAGATTGCGAGAGGCGGTTAAACGCTGATAATCAAAGAGAAAGAAAAAGATTAATCTTCGCTCCCGTCATTGCGGCAAAAACCGAAATTTCGCTTGCGATCGAGATTGCGGATCGCAAGCGGCAATGACGAGAGCGTAGGTTTCTTAAACCTTAACGACGGTTTTTCGCCATTCTACGTTTCTTCGCGACAACGCCGCTCAAAAAGAAAAACTACTCGGCAACGGGTTTTTTAGCGGCTTTTTTGCGTGGCTTCCGCTCGTTTTGCGCCGCGTAATCGGGATTATGCGGGTCTATCTCAGAGTCGTCTTCACAAGAATCCGCTTGTGAAGGATCATCGTTACAGCCGCAGCCGCACGCGCAAGAATCCTCCGCGCCCGCGCTGTTTTTGTGCTTGTAATAGCTAAGCAGCGCGTAAATCGCCAAACCAGTAACAAGCCCCGCCACGCCCGTCAAAGCCGCCGCGATCGCCACCGCTAAGATCGCGGGCGCGTTCCTAAACGCCCAATCCGAAACCGCGCCTAAACGCTCTTTAAGTTCATTTTCGCTCACGAAAACCTCCGAAATTTTCACATATTTTAGCGATTGTTCGCTTTTAATCGCGCAAATAATAGAATTGCGGGAATGTTTGGCAAAATTATATTGAAAATTAAAGAATTTGGCGAGCTTGTCGTATTTGAGCATACGCTCTTTTCCACGCCGTTTATCTTCGTCGCGATGATCGCCGCCTCGCGCTGCAACGGGGATAGCGGCTGGTTCGGCTGGCGGCTTTTGGCGCTCGCGGCGCTCGCGGCGATCTTCGCGCGCAATTTCGCGATGAGTTTTAACCGCTTTGTAGATCGCGAATTTGACGCGATTAACCCGCGCACCGCCGCGCGCCCCAGCGTAGACGGCAGGCTTTCTCCCGCTTTGATCGCGGCTTTCGCCGCGATCAACGCCGCTCTCTTCGTAGCGATCGCGTACTTCATTAACAATCTCGCGTTCGCCCTCGCCGCGCCGTTTCTGGCGGTACTCGCCTCTTATTCATATATAAAGCGATTTAGCTACTTGGCGCATTTGGTTTTGGGCTTGTCGCTTGCGCTCGCGCCTATGGCGGGCGCGATCGCGGTTTTAGACGCGGCGCCCTTGTGGGCGTGGGTTTTGTCGGCGGGCGTTTTGTTTTGGGTCGCGGGATTTGACCTGCTTTACGCGCTGCAAGATCGCGAATTTGACGCCAAAATGGGCTTATTTTCAATCCCTGCTAAGTTCGGAACGGCGCGAACGCTTATAATCGCGCGCGTCTTTCACGCCGTTACATTTATTTGTTGGCTTCTTTTTTGCCGCCTCGCCGATCTGGGAGCTTTGGCGTTTATCGGCGCGATCGTAAGTGGCGCGTTCCTCGTCGCCGAACATATAATCGTGCTTCGCGGCGTAGCGGTAGGAGGCGAAGCCTCCGTCAGCGCGGAGGTATCGGTAGGAGAAGCCTCCGTCAGCGCGGCAGGATCGGTTCACATTAACCGCGCCTTTTTTGTCGTTAACGCTTGGTTGGGCTTTGTTTTCTTCGGTTTCATCGCGCTTGAAAGCGTAATAAAGGCTTTTTATGAATGAAAAAATTAACGAAATGCGCTGGATAGAGGCGCCGATCACCATTGAATTTTCAGCGGAGAGCCTCGCGCCTGAGGATTTTAAGCGCGAATTCGCGACGCTCGCCGAAAGCGACGATGATCCCCTCTCCGAGTGGGTTAAACTTGCGCGCGCTCGCGGCGAAACGAAAGAGAGCGACGCCGTAATGCTCGCGATGGTTATTGATCTGCACAGGAAAATTGACGAATTAACGCGCATTGTCAAGGGCGAAACCAAACCGCGCCTAGCTTTAACGCATGCCGCGCCCATTTCTGGGCTGAATTTCACGCACTTTCGCCTTGAATCGCCGCTTTTTGCGGCGGGGCAAACCTACTACGGCAGAATTTCGCTGCCCGTATTCCCAATGCGCGATGTAGGGCTCTTTTTTGAAGCGGCGAGCGAGTGCGTCGCTAAGAAAACTCTAATGCACGATCGCGATGAAAAGGCGTGGGATAATTATGTCGCGTCGCGCGAACGCGTGATGATTCGCGCAATGAAGGGAAACAAGTGAACGATACATATTTGATCTATCTTTTGTGCGGCGCGATAGCGCTGATATTTTTGTATTTGATCGCGCGGGAGTTTCAAACTTCGCGCGATTTTAGGCGTATTTACGCGGCGCTCGCGGCGGCGCAAAAGGCGAGAGTCGGCATTGAGCACGAGTTGCGCGTTACGATGCAAAAGGCGGTTGATGAAACGCGCGAAAAGAGCGAGAGCGCGATCGGGGAGGGTTTGCGCGCCTCGCGCGAGGAGATTACGGACATCAAAATCGAAACTGACTTTTTATTGCAACGTCTCGATCGTTTGGAGGAGTCCATTAACAAATACCACTTTTTGCTAAGCGATCAAGGCGTGGGCGAGCCGGACGCGGCGAAGATCGTGAGCCTTTATACTTCGGGGTATTCAATTGACGAGATCGCGCGGCAGTTGCGCGTTAGCGCGACCGATGTGGCGTTTGTGGTGCGACTGAATAATTTAGAGGTGAGGTAGTTTCAGCGCGAATTATCGCGAGTGAATTTCACGCGCGATCCCAAACGTAAGCGTGATATATGCCTACGATATTTTCGTATATTTTGTCTTTTAAGGCGGGCGATTTTATCGCGGCGCAAGCGTTTTTAAGTCGCGCAAATTTATTTTTGGGTTAAGCGTGATCGCTTGCGATTACTGCCGTAGACTCCTACTGAATTTAATATATTCCAAAGTTCGCAGTCTCCTAGTTCGCACGCTTTTTTAGCGTCTTTTTTCGCTTGATCGTAATTTTTCAGTTCATAATACACATCGGCGCGACGCTTGTAATACCAAGAAAATCTTGGATCAAGCTTGATTGCTTGCGTATAATCTGCCATCGCTTGATCGTAATTTTGCAGTTCATAATACGCATCGCCGCGATGCTTGTAATACCAAGAAAATTTTGGGTTAAGCGTGATCGCTTTCGTATAATCTGCTATCGCTTGATCGTAATTTTTCAGTTTATAATATGCAATGCCGCGACTGCGGTAATATTGAGCATTTTCTGGGTCAAGCTCGATCGTCTGCGTATAATCTTCAATCCCTCGATCGTAATTTTTCAGTTCATAATAATACATTTTACCGCGACTGCTGTAATATTCAGCATTTTTTGGATCAAGCTCGATCGCTTGCGTAAAATCTTTAATTGCTCGATTGTATTTTCTCAGTTCTCTATACGCATCGCCGCGGTTTATATAATATATAGCATTTTTTGGATCAAGCTTGATCGCTTTCGTATAATCTTTAATCGCTTCTTTGTAATTTCGCGCTTCCCTATACGCAATGCCGCGATTGTTGTAAGCTTTAACGTCTTTTGGGTTAAACTCAATCGCTTGCGTATAATATTCAATCTTATCGCGGAAAAAGCCCATCTTTATCTCCTTATTGCGCTGAATAATAAATCATCAAGCCGCCGAAAGCCACATATGCGCCATACTTAAAACAACTCCTTATTTGGCTAAAAATTTTCGCGACTATACAGTATTATTTATAAAAGTCGCAATTTCTCACTCTCCGATCATAACCGCGCCTAAGTGTTCGAATGTAATGGAATTATCAATTTCGGCGTGGCTTAAAACCACAATATCCAGCCCGAAACGCTCAAAAACCGTAGATAGCGATCGGCGCAGCTTCGGCTCCACGACAAGCACCATCGGCATAAAGCCGCGCTCCGCCAACTCGTCGCGTTGAGAGCGCGCCGCCTC
>JAITUT010000013.1 GCA_031286325.1 Helicobacteraceae bacterium | reverse complement strand
GGAGAGTAAATGAAAGCAATCAAGTTGAGCGTTGCGGCTGTAGCCGCTCTTGCAGTTTCCGCGTTTGCGGCGGATGGCGATGCCCTTAAACCTTATGGTCAGATTACTGGCGAAGTCGGTTCTTATTTTGTGGGCAACCAAACCAAAAACGCAATCAGCGTGAAATCATACAGCTCCCGCTTTGGTCTTACTGGAGCGCACGGTCTTGCCGGCGGTTTAACCGCTGTTTATCAAGTGGAAGTAGGCTTTAACCCTGTAAATGGGCAGAACGGTCTTGCCGCTGGCGGCGTGGCTGCTAACGGCGGCGGCATAACCCCCGCTACAAGCTACGGTCAAGGCGATAACGACGGCGAAATAAGCAACCGCAACAGCTACGTAGGTCTCGCGGGCGGTTTCGGCACAGTACTTATCGGCAACCACGATACTCCGTATAAATTAGCGGCTCGCGGTTCCGGCGGTATCTCTAGCGCGGATACGATTTCCGAGCTTCGCCTCATGACTGATCGCCGCTTGCAAGGCGCGATCGCTTATGTAGCTCCCGCGGCGGCTATCGGCGGCACGACTTTAGCGTTGGCTATTGTCCCCGTAGTGGATAGTGCTGGCGACGAACCGAACAACGGCTTCCATTACTCGCTAGGCGCGATCGTCCCTGTTGAGGCGGCGGGTCTTAAAATCGGTTTAGGTTACGAGAGCGCGCACGTTCCTGCGGCTGACGAAGCGGTAACTTCGCTCTTCGCGGGCGTAAACTTCGCTACGAGCGGCTTTAGCGTAGGCGCGTACTATGAGCAAATCGACGCGAGCGACGTAACGAAAAAAGCGGCGGATATTGACGACGTAACTGTTACCACGATCTTAGTGCCAGTTACCGTTAGCCTTAGCGACGGCGTCTTTGTGAACTTGGCATTCCGCCAAGTTAGCTTCGACGAGCCTAAATTAGGCGCCGCGGCAGATGCGGCCACCGGACTCGCGCTTGCAAACGCCGCGGGTATTAACCTGCTTGGCGCTACCGATGCTCTGGGGTTGCCGTGGGACTCTGACGTTACGCAAATAAGCGCGCAGATTGGCAAAAACTGGGGCAAAGACTTTATGGCTTACCTCGGCGTTAAAAACACCGCGGCAAAAAACGTTGACGGCAACGGCTTGCTCGGCGGCAACGCTACCAAAGAGGCGAAAAAATCCGCGACCGAATTCGGCGTGGGTATGAGAGTATCGTTCTAACTAATTTAAGTTAGAGAACTCCCTCTTGCCGATCGCAAACGGCTTGGTTCTCCCTTAAAACTCCTAAAATAGGGTTTTAAGGGAGTTTCCCTCTAAAATATCGTCAAATAAATTTCCACACTCCGCTTTATAAGTCTAATCTCGCAGTCCGCTTAAAGAAGTTGCTTTTAGCTAAAATCTCCCACTATTTTCAACACAGGGCAAGATATGAGCGTATTGGTAAAGAAGTTAAACGACGCGAACGCGATCATTACGGCGATCTACGATCAAGCGGCGATCTGCAAAGCGGAGGATCGCGCGGCGGCAAATCTCGCAAAGAGCGCGGATATTAAAGGTTTCAGAAAGGGCAAAGTCCCCGTCGCGGTAATTAAAGAACGTTTCAAAAGCGATCTAAGAAACGAGGCAATGAGCCATTTGGCGAACGCCGCCTTTGAAGAGGGGCTCAAAACCATAGATAAAAACAACGTTGTAGGCGCGCCGATCGTCTCTAAAGCGGACGAAAAAGACGGCGCTTTGTCGCTAGAGCTCAAAGTTTCTTTACGCCCGCGCTTTGATCTAGGCGACTATCAGGCGTTAATTCCCGCCGCGCAATTCGTAGAAGTTTTGGATAAAGAGCTAAACGATATGTTAGAGCGCGCGGCGGATAGCGTAACGCCGCTTGAAGAGATCAAAGAGGATCGCGCCCTAGCAAACGGCGACATCGCGAACTTTGACTTCAAAGGCTCCATTGACGGCAAAGAGGCGCGCGGCGCGAGCGCGGAGAAATACGATCTCAAAATCGGCTCTAAAAGTTTCATTCCCGGCTTTGAAGACCAAATGCTCGGTATGAAAAAGAGCGAAACAAAAGAGTTCGCGGTAACTTTTCCAAAAGATTATCACGCGGCGGATTTCGCGGGCAAAGATGTGAAATTTGTCGTAAAACTCAACGCGATCAAGATGAAAACCAAAGCGGAAATTACCGACGAGATCGCGAAAAAACTTCTGCCAAACGTGAAAGACGCGAACGCCCAAAAATTGCGCGAATATATGACAAACACTTTGCGCGAGGAGAAAAAGGCGAAACTTTACAACGAAGAGTTGCGCCCGCAAGCTTTAGAAGCGCTCGTCAAAAAATATGATTTTGATCTGCCCGAGGTGATTTTGGAGCAGGAGATTGACCATTTGGCGGGGCAAAAAGCTGGGTTAATGAGCAACGAGGAGTTAAACGCGCTCAAAAGCGATGAAAAAGCGTTGAAAGCCCTGCGCGAGGAGTTTCGCGAGGAGGCGAAAGAGCGCGTTAAAACCACGTTTATTATTGACGCGATCGCCAAAAAAGAAGATGTTAAAGTCAGCGATCAAGAGGTCGCGCAGGCGATCTACTATCAGGCGCTACAGACGGGGCAGGATCCGAAATCTCTGCTGGATTATTACCGCGCGAACAATTTGTTCGCGGTTATCAGAATGTCGCTTATGGAAGATCGCGTTTTGACGAAACTTTTGGATATGAAAGCGGGGGGCGAAGCGCAGGGAAACGTTTCAGAAACGCAGGGAAACGTTTCAGAAGCGAAGCCTAAAAAATCGGCGAAGAAAAAAGAAGCGGAGTAAGACCTATAAAAAGTTCGCGATCGCTTTGCGTTTAAGAGGGGCGAAGCCCGAACAAAACCTGTTATTTTCGCTGCGACCCTGATCGCGTATCGCCAAAAAGCGATGTAAAGTCATTTGCGGCAAAGAGGCGGCTTTGCCGTTTCGCGAAGCCAAATTAAAGGATCAAAGTTAATGAGTTACTACATTCCATACGTGATAGAAAGAAGCGGGCGCGGCGAACGCAGTTACGATATTTATTCGCGGCTGTTAAAAGATCGCATAGTAATGCTAGGCGGGGAAATTGACGACGGCGTGGCGAGCTCGATCGTGGCGCAACTTTTATTTTTGGAGGCGGAAGACCCAGAAAAGGACATTTACCTCTATATCAATTCGCCCGGCGGCGTTATTACAAGCGGTATGGCGATCTACGACACGATGCAGTATGTCAAGCCCGATGTCGCCACAATTTGCATAGGTCAGGCGGCGTCAATGGGCGCGTTTCTGCTCTCGTGCGGCGCAAAGGGCAAACGTCACGCGTTGCCGCATTCGCGCATTATGCTTCACCAGCCGCTTGGCGGCGCGCAGGGGCAGGCGACCGATATTGAAATTCAGGCGAAAGAGATCGTGCGGATTAAGTCGATTTTGAATGAAATTTTAGCCTCCAACACAGGCAAACCGCTTGAAACGATACAAACCGACACTGATCGCGACTTTTATATGAGCGCGAACGAGGCGAAAAATTACGGCATAATAGACGCCGTCGTGGAACGAAGTTTGAAGTGATTAAAATTAGCGATAACGATCGCTTTTCGCCCGTCGCGTTAATGTGAGATTGCGGCATTCGCCGTAATGACGGGAGAAAAGCGTTAAGGCGGCGTTTAAGAGTCGAAGCCCAAAAAACTAACTTATTCCCGCTCTGTTTGCGGCAATGAGCGGCAAAGCGGGTGAAAAGGCGGCTTTCCGCAAGAGATTGCGAGTTGAGCCTATAATGACGGCAAAAGCAATCGCGATTTTCGGAAGTCTCTAAAGACTTTAATTTGTGGTCGGAGCCTCCGCTTTGCTCCCGCGAGAAGTCGATTTGCGACAAAAGGAGTAAATTTTATGTTATTGCGTAAAAATCCAGCCGCAAACGCGGCGTCGGCGGAGGGCGGAGCGTCCCTCGCAAGCGGCGCGCTACCTCGTTCAGGCGCTTCGGGGAGCGAAATGGACGTTTTTGTGCGCTCGGTTTTAGACGAATTAGCAAAAGATTCATTGCCGCCGCTACCAAATTACTATCAAATGTATTTTGAAAAGCTCCTAGACGAAAAGCCTTATGAGTTTCGTAAGTCGGTAAACGATTTCATTGAGGGCGACGGCAACGCCGAAGATGAAAAGCGAATGAAAATGGAGCAACAGCTCCAAGACAGCTTCACGATCTTTAGAGAAATTTTGCAAAATGTCGCCACGCTCTTCAAAAATGTCAGCAATATGACGCTGATCTCCAAACGCCGTATGCAAGAATCGCGCGGCGTTAACAGCCCGGGCGCGTTGCAAAATCTCACATTAGCTCTCAATAACGATCTGGAAAAACTTAACAGCACCCTAAATTCACAGGCGATCATCATCAAAAACCTCTACACAAAGTCGGCGAAAATTATCCAAGAGGTAAAGGGCGAGACGATCTACGACGCGCAATACGGAATTTTCAATAAACGTTATTTGGTTGAGCAAATTAAATTAGAGATCGCGCAGATCGCGAAGTTGAAACACGAGAGCTCGCTGATTTTGGCGAAACTCTCCAAAAACATTAAAGATAAAATCCCCAACGAAAAGCAACTTTTGCTCATTAACCGCACGATCTCAAAATTGTTTATGAAAACCTCGCGCAGGAGCGATGTGGTGGCGCACTTTGGAGAGGGCTGTTTCGCGATGCTCCTTAAACACACGGACGAGAAGAACGCGGCGCGCGCCGCCTTGCGTATCACGGAGACGACAAACGGCTCTCACTTTTTCATCTCCGACGACGAAATTAAATTGGAAATTAGCATTGGGATCGCGTCGCTAGGGGGCGCGCCAGACCCCGAAAGCGTAATGGTGCGATCGCTTGACGCGATGAATCAAGCCGACAACGAAAAACAAATTTATGTGATCGCGCCCGCGCCCGCCGCGCCAGCCGCGCCCGCATCCGCGCCCGCGCCCGCGCTCACCCACGCGCACGCGGGCGAGCGGAGCGCGGAGAAATCATAAGCGGGTTTTAATGCGCAAAATTCTCGTATATCCCGATCGCCGCCTCCGACAAAAGAGCAAACCCGTTACTGAATTTGACGTGAAACTGCACGGGCTTTTAGACGATATGCGATTTATTATGCTGCAAGCAGGGGGAGTCGGGTTCGCGGCGGTTCAAGTGGGCGAGCCGATTTGCGCGTTTATCGTCAATTTGCCAGACGAAAAGGGCGATCAGACGGAGGAGGGGTGGAGAGAGTTCATAAACCCCAAGATCGTAGAGGCGGAGGGCGAGATGATTTACTCCGAGGGGTGTTTGAGCATTCCAGAATATAACGAGGAGGTCGCGCGTTTTCAAAGGATCGTTGTGGAGTTTTACGATCGCGACGGTTGTCCGCGCCGCGAGGAGGCTTCGGGGCTTTACGCAGTCGTGATCCAGCACGAATACGATCACCTTGAAGGGCGGCTTTTCGTAGAGCGGCTCTCGCTCCTAAAACGCAAAAAGTTTGAAAAAGAGTGGAAGAAAACTCGCAAGAATTAACGCCGCGCGAGTTATCTTCGCAGGAGCCGACGCCAAACGATCTGGCGTTTAGCCCGTTCCGTTTGAAAAGCCTGCGCAGCGCGACTTTGGAAGGGGCGATCGCCCGCGAAGTCTCTTGTGAAGCGAGTTTCACGCGCGGATTGCCCGCGTTCGCGATCGTGGGTTTGGGTGACGAGGCGATCAAAGAAGCGCGGGATCGCGTAAAATCCGCGTTGCTTTTGAGCGCGTATAAATTCCCGCCGCTGAAAATCACCGTTAATTTAAGCCCGAGCGATCTGAAAAAGGCGGGATCGCAGATTGATCTCGCGATCGCGCTTTTGATCGCGCTGCAAAACGAAACGGCGGATTTCGGCGACTTTTTCTGCTTCGGCGAGTTGGGATTAGACGGCGAAGTCCGCGCGAATCCCGCCACATTCGCTTTGGCTTTGAGCCTTGCTAGGCAGGGCGTTTTGGAGCGTGTTGTTACCGATCCTATTAGCGCGCCCTTGCTGGCGAAAATTCCTGGGGTAACGGCGTATCCTGCGCGGACTTTGCGCGAGGCGATAATGTTTTTCAGCGGCGAAATCGCGATTTGCCCTGCGGCGAGCGCGGCGTTTGAGGCGCGGACGATCGTCCTTGATCGCGAGTATTTTTACGAGGAGAACTTCGCGCTGGACTTCGCCGATGTGCGCGGGCAGAAGCACGCCAAACGCGCGGCTCTGATCGCGGCGGCGGGCTTTCATAACATTTTACTTAGCGGCGCGCCCGGTAGCGGCAAAAGTATGATTGTTAAACGTCTCGCCGAAATTTTGCCGCCGATGAGCCTCGCGGAGGTTTTGGAGCAGGCGAGCCTCGCCTCAATTGAGGAGCGGGAGGCTGAGTTCAAAGCGCGGCGACCATTGCGCAACCCGCACCACACCGCGACCCGCGCTAGTATCTTCGGCGGCGGCAGCCGCGAATCCAAAATGGGCGAAGTCGCGCTGGCAAACGGCGGCGTTTTATTTTTTGACGAGTTGCCGCACTTTTCAAAGGTGATTTTAGAGGCTATGAGAGAGCCTTTGGAAGATAATCGCCTGCTCATTTCGCGCGTTAATAGCAAAATTATTTACGAAACGCGCTTTCTTTTCGCGGCGGCGATGAACCCGTGCCCGTGCGGAAATCTTTTCAGCCCCTCGCGCGAGTGCCGCTGCGCTCCTATTGAGATCGCGCGGTATCAATCGCGCCTGAGCGATCCGTTTCTTGATCGCATTGATCTTTTCGTGAAAATGAACGAAATTAACGAGGAAGCGGCGGGCGATATTACTTCGCGCGAGATGCGAGAGCGCGTTTTTGCGGCGTTTAAGATGATGCGATCGCGCGGGCAAAATTCGTGGAACGCGAAGTTGTCCGAAAGCGAAACGGCGCGTTTTTGCGCGATGGAGGCTGACGCGGAAACAGCGTTGAGCCAAGCGGCGGCGCGGTTTGCTCTAAGCCAGCGCGCGATCGACAAATTGCGCCGTATCTCACGCACAATCGCCGATCTTGAAAGTCGCTCCGCGATCACCAAAGCGGATTTCCTCGAAGCCCTCTCGTTTCGCCGCCGAGACGAAGCGAAAAATTAACGATTTTGGAGTTTTCGCCGCACATTAAAACTAGCCTTAGCCAAAACGCCCAATACTTACCGACCTCTTGACCTGCCGATCGCGCCGTGAAATTTCGGCGCGGCGCGATGTTCGTCTTGTAGTAAAACTTTGTAAAAAATCACGAAAACCTTTGACAAATTATAGAAATTATTGTGAAATAATTTTACAAAAGCAAGGGGATATATATGGCGTTAAAGCGGACGCATAATAAGCGCGGGCGCGATAATACCGCGCTTAATAAACTCGCTGGTTCTGAGGTGATCGCCATTACTTCGCTCGGCAAGTTAGGCGTATTTATAGTGGGAATGACTTTTCTCGCCGCTTTGCTTGGAATAGGCGAGAAAGCTGGCGTTAAAACGATCGTCATTACTATTATCATAGGCTTTATGTTTATAATAACAGCCGCGCTGATAGCCTATATCATAGAAAAAAGGAGAAAGCAATAATGCTGGTTTATGCTATTTTGGCGGCAATGTCGGTTTTTGTCTTAATCGGCTCGGCGTTTGTCTTGTATGCTAGTAGGCAAGAGGATAAGCGGCTCGGCTTGGTTAAATAACGTTACGGCGCAAACGGGCGGGATTATCCCCGCCCACAAAGAAAGGAAACAAATGAAAGGCGCGAAAAAAGGCAATCAAAACGCCGATAAACCCGCGAAAAAAAAGCGGGAGCGGTAAGTCCACATCGTTACGAACGCGGAAGAATACGAGACGATCGCCGCCGCTCTTAAAGCCGCGCGGGGCGAGAAATAAAAGAAATTGCGGAATGCGGAATTGGAGAGCGCGGGATCGGCTTTGGCGGCGGATCGCAAAAATTCCGATCCGACCTCGCGCCCCCGCCAAACCCGCGCCGTCCTCTTTGGCTTCGCGCCGCTTGTTATATTCCATTCCAATTACGGCGTAAATGCCAATTAACACGAAAATAGAACAAAGAATTACAAAGTTACTCATTTTTGCCCCCTGTTATATAAATCGTCAAAGTAAAAAGACAATCGGGCGAATAATAAACAAAAAAATGCGCCCGAAATTAAACCGCCCTCTTGAAAAAACGCGCCGATCGCCGACCCAGCCGCGATTTTTTCATACAGATCGGCGAGCCGCTTTTGTCTGTGCTTTACTCTTATCCACTCAAACATTCGCGCCCTTTTACGCCGCGCTATACCGTGAAAAATCACGCCGTAAAATCAGGGCGCGGGACAACTAAGCCGTCGCTAGCGATTGAGTAGCGGCGCGATTTTGGCGGTAAGGCGAAAATCGGCTTGGGATAATCATTGCTGTTATATTTTTATCGTAAAAATTTTGATAAACTTGTTCAAAGCGATCCTCGCGCCATTCTCGCCGTCTTATATCTTAAAGCGGATTGCCGATTGGCGCGAAAAAGTGTCGGCGGGCGCGCTTTTGGTAACGTTTTTCCAGTTTAGTTTTTATGGTTTTGCGGTTGCGGCTTTCTGCGCCGCCATAAGCGTCTATCTTACGATCAAGATAGAGAAAAACCGCGTCAATCCGCGTCGTTAGGTTAAAGGGCGGCAAGTCTCATCAGAATATAATGCGCGCGGCTCTGTTAATGTTAGCGCTTTTAATAGGGACTGTATCCATTTTTCAAAACCTAGTTAAACCTTATCACGAGGGAACGCGCCGAAGTGTAACTCTAACGCAAACGCGCTACACATTAAATTTGTCTAATTCGCGTTTCAGGGAGACGCTCATTACGCTGATATTCGCCGCCGCGTCCGAAATCTCTTTCACCGCCGCCGCGCTCTCCTCGCTCGCCTTGCCGATCTCGCTAACCGCCCCTAAAACCGCTTGCGTTTTTGACAAAATCAACGCGGAATCTTCGGTAGCTTTCTCCATCGTATCGTGCGTGGCGACGATTTGCGCGGCTGTTCCGTCCATAACTTGCGCCGCTTGCTGCGCGCTATCCACCAACTTCAAGAAGTCGCCCGAATTTGCCTCCATCATTGACGCGATGTCGCTGATAGACTGCACGATCGCCGTAATTGTCGCGCTTGTTTCAGAGAGGCTGCGCTGCGTGCGCTCGGCAAGCTTCCTAACTTCATCGGCAACCACCGCGAAACCGCGCCCGTGCTCACCCGCGCGCGCCGCCTCAATCGCGGCGTTCAAAGCGAGCAAATTCGTCTGATCCGCAATATCGCCTATCGTGTTCAAAACAGACTTCGTCTGATCGGCTTCTTTCGCCAAACCCGAAAGCCGCTCTGAAATGTCCTGCCAAGCCGCGCCCTCTTTCTGGGCGAGCGCGGTAAATTTACCGATTTCCTCTTTGGTGTGGCGCACGTCTTTCGCAGTTGAGCTCATATCGCGCCCGCTCTCGGAAAATGTCGCCTCCAAAGTGCGCAAAAGGTCGCTCGCCTTTTTGCCGTCCTCTATGATCGTGGATGCGGCGCGGCGGCTCTGCGCGACTCTCTCGTAGATCGCGTTGCCGCCGATCTTTAACTGTTCGCTCGCGTTACTGTTCGCCGCGGCGTTTCCTTTGGCCGCTCCGATCGCCCTTTGCAAGTCGGTTAAAAGCTCGTTTAGATCGGTGCAGAGGCGACCGATCTCGTCTTTGCCCTCTTGCGCGCGGCGCGCCAAATTCATCTCGGCATGAATCGCGCGAATCTCTATCTGCGCGGCGGAGAGCGGCGACAAAAGTTTCGTAACGATCAAATAACAGATAATCGCGTTGGCGGCAAAGATCGCGGCGCTAATCATCAAGCTGACATATAAAGTGCGGTTTAAAAATTCGTCCAAATTTTCGGCGGAGACATCCGCCGCCGCCACAAATTTCAACCCGCTTTTTGTTTGATGCAACGCTATGGCGCCACGGTGATTGCCCCATTCGTCCGAGTAGTTCATATGGGCGATCCCGCCGTTTTTATAGACGCTTTCAAGCTCGGCGGGCGGTTCGGCGTAAAGCTCTAGCGGTTGTAAGCTTACATTCTTTTTGAACTCCTCGTCCGTGGGTATATCTATCGCGAAACGCCAGCCGTCAGCGGCTTTAATCAGCAGATAAACATACTCCAAATCGTTCTCTACGGCGAATTTTTTCAGGAGGAAAGCATATTTGTTGAACGCCTCCGCGCTTATATTCCCCTCAGCCGCATCCTCTATAAGCTCCTCTGGTATAAAGCGCGCCGCCGCGCCCGTAGCGATTTTTAGGCGATCGTCAATCATCTCCAAAACGTCCGCTTTGCGCAACTGGTAGGCGAACACGGTGTAGGTCGCGTTCGCCACAAATGTCAGCAAAAGCATCGTAAAGATCATTCTCCCGCGAATTGACGGGATAACTGAAAGTATCACATTAAATCCTTTTTTATATTTAAGCCGAAAAAAATTATATCTTATTTGGATTTGGGGCGAATTGCTAAGAGGGCGACGCAATGGCTAAAAACGTGAGTTGGAGCGCGAAAGCGGATTTTTCGCGTTAAACAAATTAAGAGCGAAAAAACCCAAATGAGGCGTTTTGATAAAATCGCCTGAACTTTAATAAAGGCAAAAAATGAGTGAAAATTCAGCGGAAAATGAGATCAAAAGCGGCGATCGCTTCGCTTTCGGCGAAAATTGGAGCGATTTTTTGCGATCGCTAAACGAGGAGCGAATTGGCGAGGCTGAAAAAGACCTTAAAATGAATTTAGAGCGTGAAAATCTGAACGGCAAAAGGTTTTTAGACATCGGCAGCGGCAGCGGAATCCACTCGCTCGCGGCTATGCGGCTGGGAGCTGAGGTCGTGAGTTTTGACTACGATACGAAGTCCGTTGCCTGCGCGTTGGAATTGAAACGACGCTATTTCGCGGACGATGATCGCTGGCGGATCACGGAAGGAAACGCGCTGGACGCGGAATTTCTCGCATCGCTGGGGACTTTTGACATCGTCTATTCGTGGGGCGTTTTGCACCATACGGGCGATATGTATAAGGCGCTCGCCCTCGTCGCGCCGCTGGTTGCAGGGGGGGGGGGGCAAAAGTCGGGCGAAAACGGCAAGCTCTTCCTCTCAATCTACAACGATCAGGGGATAAAATCCAAAATATGGCGCGTCGTCAAACGCGCGTATGTCAAATCGCCCGCGCCGATTAAAAAACTAATGATCGCGCTCGCCCTCGCAGGCTTTTGGTGTCCCATAATTTTGCTGGATTTTTTGCGCCTCAAACCCTTTGAGCGTTGGAAAAATTACGTGAAATCACGCGGAATGTCGCCATATTACGATGTTGTTGATTGGATCGGCGGCTATCCCTTTGAAGTCGCGAAACCGGAGGAGATTTTCTATTTTTTCCGCGATCGGGGCTTTGTTTTGCGGCGGCTTTTCACCTGCGCGGGCAAAATGGGTTGCAACCAATTTGTCTTTGACAAACCTTAAAACGCGCGGTCGTAAGGCGCGCGCCGCGAAAGTAATTCGCGCCTTGCAAGCGATAATCCACGCCAAAAAACGAAGGAAAAATAAATGTGGCGTCCCAAATGCGCCAACAGCGACAGCAGAGTGTTAAAAACTGTCAAATCCACCACCAACCTGCGCTGGCGCGCAAGTGCGAGCGATGCGGCTATATATGGACTACCGAAGAAAAGCCAAAAGCTGACAAAGAACTATTGGAGTACCTAGACGAGATAGAAGAGCAAACGCGAGAGGACGAAGATCGCGGAACAAGATATTAAGTTGTCCGCGCGACCAGATCGGCGAGAGATAATATTGAATGACGGGAACTATCGCGAAGCTATCAAAACAAGCGACCTTAGAAGCTCCTTTGCGAAGCGGCATACTGCGCCAAAATTTCACAATGGACGCCTCAAATATAAACAAATCCGCAAGTTACCATAGGAGTAAAAAGGGCGCGCTCTACGCCGAATATGTTCACGAGGGTACAGGCGTTTACGACAAACGCAAAACCCCCCGATCGTTCCTAAAACCAAAAAAGCCTTCAAAACCCCATACGGACTTTATAAAGAGCGTAAAGGGGCAAAAGCCCAACAAATTCCTAGAACGCGCCGCCTAAAAAATTGAATAAGAACGCCATAACAATCGCGCTAAAAGACAAGAAAAAAGAGTTCGCGCGTGATCGCCAAAGCCCTCAAAAGCTCCCTGGTCTCCAAGAGATGAGAAATTTACGCAAATGGGTGAAGTTTGTATGAGATCGCGGTAAGTCCGCCGGCGGGGAAACGCAGATTATCTAACCAAAGTGCTCGCTTTCATCTATTATGAGATATCGTGTAAATGTGAGGCTGAAATGTCGCGGCGGATTTCGTCAGCGTTTTTTATATCAAAATTAGTGTTTATAAGCTTTGCTCGCCAATTTTTCGCGACATTCGATTTCCCATTTTCGGATCATTTCAAAAGGCATTTGACAGATATGAACTCGCGCGATCTTTTAGTTCGCGATCACCCCACCACGATCGCGGAATTTGCGCGGTCTCTAACGCGCCCGATAATCGCCGCGCGTTCGTCCCCAGCGGCTTTGATCGCGTCTAAGCATTGCGCCGCCTGATCGCCGCGCGCCGCGAGCAGCAAGCCGCCGCTTGTTTGCGCGTCAAAAATTATCAGCGATTCGGCTTCCGTTAAATTCCGCGCGATCTCAACTCCGCGCTCGCGCGAAATCGCAAATTCGCGGTTTCCCAAAGTGCCGCCGGGCGCTATTCCTTGCGAAGCGAAAGAGAGCGCGGTCCGCAAATACGGCACGGCGGCAAAATCCACCTCAAAAGTCAAATCGGATCGCGCCATCTCCAAAGCGTGCCCGATCAAGCCAAAGCCCGTGATGTCCGTCGCCGCGTGAATCTCGAACGCCGCCGCCGCCCGCGCCGCGTATAAATTTAGCCGCGCCATAAAGTCAACCGCCTCTCGCAACGCGACTTTGCTCGCCAAATCGCGTTTCGCGGCGGTCGTCAAAATGCCCATTCCGAGCGGTTTCGTGAGGATCAGCGCGTCGCCGGATCGCGCTGTGTCGTTGCGCCAAAAGCGGCGCGGATCGCAGACGCCCGTTACCGCGAGGCCGTATTTCATCTCGCGGTCGCTTACCGAGTGCCCGCCGATGATCGCCGCTCTTGCTTCGCGCGCTTTCTCTACGCCGCCGGCTAAAATTTCGCGCAGCGCGTCGAGCGGCACATTGATGTTGTCGTGCATTACGAGCGCGAGCGCGGTTTTCGCCTCCGCGCCCATCGCGAAAATGTCGCTCAGCGCGTTCGCCGCCGCGATCCGTCCAAAGTCAAACGGGTCGTCCACTACAGGCGCGATAAAGTCCGCGGTCTGCACGATCGCGATATTTTCGGCGACTTTGAAGACGGCGGCGTCATCGCCGATTCCGCGCAGGATTTCGTCATTTTCGGCGGCGCGATCGCCAAGCGGCGGCAAAATTTCGGTAAGGTCAAACTGACCCATTTTGCCCGCTCAGCCCGCGCACTGAACATATTTTGTGAGGTTCATCGCTTGCCTTTTTACCGCGCATTTTGCCTAATTTTAATATAATGCGCCCTTTTGGAGGCGAAAAATGAGTAAATTTTTTATAATTTCGGCGTTAGTTTATCTCTTGATGAGCGCGGCGATCTGCTATGCTTTAATTCGCCCGCTGCCGATTAGAAACATAGTGAAAAAATCATTATATTTTTTAGTATTTTTTTGCGTGATTTTGTCGGTGAGCTATTTACCGTTAAGGCGTACGGAAATTTTGCCCGGATATTTTGAAGATTTATTCGCGCTTTTTATCGGGATCGTATATGTGTTTTTTATGTTTAGTTTAATCGCCGATTGGTCTGCGAGAATTACGAAAATAATTATTAAAAGCGATCGCTTTTCTGTTAAAATCCGCGCCGGATTTTCTGCGCTTGCCACGCTTTATTTAATTTATGGAGTTTGCGCCGCCTCGACCGCGCCTATTATTAACAAAATTACGATCAAAAGCGATAAAATTATCGCGCCGATTACGATCGCGCATTTAACCGATCTTCATATCGGAAACGGCGCGGCTTTAATGACGTCTTTTGCCGAGCGGATCGCGGCGCAGACTAGCGATCTTAACGCGGATATTATTGTGATCACGGGCGATCTCTTTGACGCGAAATTAGATAAAATTAAAGAGCCGATCGCCGCCGCGACAAAAGTGAAATCTAAATACGGAATTTATTTTGTCAGCGGCAATCACGAATTATTTTCAGACGCGATCGCCGCGATGGATTATTTAGAGGAATTAAATGTAACTACTTTGCGAAACGCCTCGATTAACTTAAAAGGAGATTTCGGCGAAATATATATTGCTGGAATTTTAGATATAAGCGGCAAACGACCCGGCGCGTTTTTGCCCGACGCTAATTTATCGCTGAAAAACACTAAAAACGACAATTTTATACTAGCGCTTTCACACCAGCCGAACGGCGCGTTTTTATACCCTGAAAATTCCTTTGATCTAATGCTCAGCGGGCACACGCACGGCGGGCAAATTTTTCCGTTTAATTTTCTTGTAGGGATCGCGAATGATTTTGTGGCTGGATTATACGATATTGACGATCGGCGCAAAATTTATGTTTCGCGCGGGGTCGGCTATTGGGGTCCCGCTTTGCGAATGTTCGCGCCGAATGAGATCGCGCTAATTACAATTGAGCCTATATTTATTCGTTAAATCTAGCGAAATAATTGTCTATTTCGGGGCGCAGCTCTATGCCCGCTTGCTCAAAGCAATGCAAGAGATCGTTATACGCGCCGTCGCCGCCTAAAAAATCCCAAAAATTTTCAGCGACCTTGAGCTCGTTTTCCAAATCAAGCATTCCAGCTAATGTCCAAAATTGATACGGCTCTGGCTCATACGGATTGTATGGGATCGCAATCAATGTATTTACTTTCGCGTTTTTGTCCGCCGTATATGCGATCCCCGCCCACTCTAATAAAGTTTGTTTATATTTTTGAAAGTCGCCTTTATTGGGTTTCACGGTTTTAAGATCAAACATATATTTTTCGCCGAATTTTGTCTCTACAAGCAAATCAACTTTTGCTGGTTTTAATTTGTTGATATTTCCGCGCAGAGAGCTTTGCAAAATTGCTAACTCCGCGATCTTGTTTGGTTTTGGATTTATGGTTAATTGATTTATAATTTTCTGCACGCTTTGCTGGCAATCGGCGAAAATTTTATCGCCAACCGTATATTGCGTCTCAACTCTAGCGAATTTTGGTTTTGCCAAAGCCGCCGCAACCGGCTCAAAAATCGAAGCGCCAAATGTGGTAAAAAGCGATTGCATAAATGAATATAAAGCCAACCTGTCTTTGCCGAGCAAACGAAAGTGAAACGGCATAAAATTATTTTTTGCTTCATAGTTTTCAAATTTATTGCGCAAGCAATTCGCAATCACATTTTTAATTTCGGTTTTCTGGCTGTTAGTCAGCGCCATATTTTTCCTTTAAATGAAATATAGTTTCGGAATACGCCGTTTTGTCTTTTTCAGACCTGTTGAGCACGGGGCGGTTAAAACGATTCGCGATTTCCATATTCGCTTTTTCGGCGATCGCGGGATAAATATTATGTTTGTCGTTTGCCACAAGAAACACATCGTAATTATCCGCTAAAAATCGTTTGCAATTATTTAATACCGCCGCAACTCCTTCTACATAATTTTGTCGCGCCTCTCTTGTTTGTCCGTTTGAAAGAGAGCCGATCTCAAGGGCGTCTTTGCGTTCAAAAGCAAATAGATCGTAAGCGTATGCGTGCTGTTCATGATAATCAATTAAACCCACATAGGGCGGCGATGAAAATATCCCTTTTATTTTTTGCTTTTGAAGCAATTCGTAAAACTCCTTATTTTGCGTTTTAACGCAATTAAAAATATCTATATTTTTGCTGTCTCCCGCAAAGCAAATTTGGTATGTATCGGTGCGTAATTTATCAAATTCCGCTAAACGCAGAATCGTATCTTTGCAATATGTTTTCCACCATTTAACTATAGAAAAAATCGGTTTGCAAATTTTGCCGTGTTTCGCGCAATAATAAGTAGTTGTTGCGGGCTCAATTAAAGTAGCCAGATCCGCGTGAGTCGTCGCGCGGCAGCTTCTGATCGCGCGGCTCAAAATAACGCTTATTATGTTTCGCGTGTTTCCGTCGTCTATTTCTTGAATTTTCGCATTAACAAAATCTATTTCGTCTCTGATGTGTTTTGAATACCATTTATCTAAAAAAGTTTCGCTTTTTTCTTGGCGTAATTTTATATTATATTTTCGCGTCAAATTCTCGTAAATTGGCAAAAATTCTTTCTCTTTTTCCGCGCCGTATTTAATTTCATCTATTTCGCCCGTCCGCACAAGATATTTATACTCTTGCGCGGGAAAATATTTGTCGTTAAAACTTTTTAGCTCTTCGGCTAATTTCGCCTCAAACTGGGTCGCGTTTGAATCTCTAACAAAAACCTCCAAATCTTTTGTAATTTTTGTAATTTTGGATTGCAAAAGCGCAATATCGTATTTCGCTATTTTGCAATTTGATATTAGCGCGTTAAATTCCGAAATATCCACGCCGATCGCGTGGATATAAAGCTCGTTTGCTTGCGCCAAAGTTGTCCCGCTTCCGCAAAACGGGTCTAAAACAATATCGCCTTTTTTGAAATAAATTTCGCGTTTCAAATTATCTGTGCGATCGCACAAAAAATACTCCGCGAGCTGCGGGATAAATTTACCTTTATACGGGTGCAATCTGTGAATATGTTTTGTCGTTTCGGCTTCTTTATATTGCTCGAAAGATAAAATCCAATTTAGATCGCCTCCTAGTTTATCTTTGAAAAAATTTTCGCGCGAATTTTTATATGAATTATAATAGCTTTTTAGCTCGTCAAGCGCGATCAAAGTCGCGCCGTTTTCCACGATCTTGCGCACTCTGCCGTATTGGATCAAATACGCAATGTTTGACGCGGTTACATTTTTGCCGAGAAAGCTGCTAGCCCAAAGGCTCGCCTCTTTGATATTTAGAAGCGAATTTTGCGAGTCGGCGGCGTTCATTATTTGGGCTTTGGAGCGCGAATTTTCAGCGCGATCACAGCAAAAACCGCAAGGCGATCAATCATTCTGATCCGCCACGATAATTTTGCGCGAGGAGATCGGCGCGATCTGCTTTGATTGAGGCACCAAGCCGTTTTCATTCACATTTGCGAGGCGCGCGCGCAGGCTCTCAATCTCCCTTTGCATTTCGGCGATCTGACGTTTGAGAGAGAGCGCAACCTCCACGCCCGCGATATTGACGCCCATTTCGCGCGTGAGGTTTAAAACTAGCTTAATTTCATCAATATCGCGCTGTGAGTAGAGGCGCGCTTTGCCGACCGATCTGCCAGGGCTAATGAGCCCCTCGCGCTCGTATTGGCGCAGGGTTTGCGGGTGCACTTCCAGCGCTTTCGCGACAATGCTAATCATATAGACGGGCTCTTCGTAAGAGTGCATATATTCTCCTTTAATTTTTCGCGACGGCTTTAACCGCCGCATTGACCAAAAGGCTAGCCCCTTGGGAACTCACGAAATTTGTCGTTAGCTTCAGCCTCGCGAATTCGCCATAAACGGCGGAATTTATAGGCTTTTGTTTGGCGATCGCGGCTTTTGTCATTGGCGATCCGTCTTAATCAGGCAGCTTCTCTTGCAAAATTTTCGCAAATTCTAGATCGAGCGTATCGCCGTTCGGCGCGATAATTTGCGCGATCAAATACAAATCGCCTTTCGCGCCGCTTTTGCGATCTGTAGCGCCCGCGCCTTTAATGCGAAACTTCTGCCCGCCTTTAAGCCCCGCCGGAATTTTCAACGTGAAATCGCCTGTGATCGCGCCGACCGCCGTTTTACCGCCGAAGATCGCGGTTTTGAGCGGCACAAAAATCGTCTTTGTCAAATCCTCGCCCTCTCGCGTATATTCGGCGGAGGGTTCGATCGCGACCGATAAAAGCAGATCGCCGCGCTGATTGCCGTTCGCCTTGCCGCGCCCGCGCACGCGCAGCGTCTCGCCGTCCTTGATACCTGCGGGAATTTTGATCTTCATTGACTCGCCCGCGACCTCAATTTGCCGCTCGCCGCCTAGGATCGCGACCTCAAAGGACACGATCATACGCGCGTTAATATCCGCGTCAAAAAAGCCGAAATCGCTGTCGAAGCTCTTGAAACCGCCGCCTTTGCCAAATCCGCCGAAGCCTCCGTTAAATCCGCCGCCGCCGAAAATTTGGTTCAAAATATCGTTCAAATCAAAGTTCGCCCCGCCGCGCGATCTCGTGAAATCGTGAAAAGACTGATTGCCGAACATTGAATCGCCGAATTGATCGTATTGCGCGCGTTTTTTCGGATCGCTCAAAATTTCGTAGGCGGCGTTGATCTCCTTGAATTTTTCCTCCGCGCCGCTCTCCTTATTGATGTCGGGGTGATATTTGCGCGCGAGTTTGCGGTAGGCTTTTTTGATCTCGTCATCGCTAGCGCCCGCCGCCACGCCGAGTGTTTCGTATAGACTTTTGCCGCTCATTTATGAATTGCCTTTGTGGTTTTGCTGAAACTTTCGCGTGATTATATCAAAAAAATTGAGCTGGGTCGGATCAACTTTTGCTAAATTTCCGCGCGAAAAAAGGCGCGAGATCGCTATAATCGCCTTAAGTTTTCAAGGAAATTTATGGCTCAAAACGGCGCGAAAGAGATTTTGACAGAGTACTTTGACGGCGAAAAGATCGCGCGCAAATCAGACTTTGTCGCGAGAGAAGAGCGGGTGGCGTTCTATTTGAACGGCGAAAAACTTTTAAGTGTGATGACTCTGCCGCAGGATCAAGACGCGCACCTCGTAGGATTTTTGCTTTCAGAGGGGGTGGTGCGCGACGTAAGCGCGATCAAATCGCTCGCGATCGCGGAGGACGGTTTGGCGGTCTATGCCGAAGCCGAAATTGACGAGGCGGCGCGGCGCAATTTGTTTCGCGAAAAGACGCTGACAAGCGGCTGTTGCGTGGGCGTTACGGGCAATGTTGAGGAAAAAATTGAGTGCGATTTTGTCGCGGCGGGCTACACAATGAGGATCGCGCGGCTGCTAAAAGCGGTGGAAAAATTCGCCGAGCCGACCGAACTCTTCGCGCTCACGGGCGCGACCCATCGCGCGCTGATTTTGCTTGAAGACGGAGGCGAATTCGGCGCGGAGGACATTGGCCGCCACAGCGCGATCGATAAAGCCGCGGGCAAAGCGCGGCTTGCGGGCGCGGATTTGTCGCGATCGGCGTTAATATCAAGCGGCAGACTCTCAATGGAAATGGTGATGAAGTGCGTAATGCACAGGATTCCGATCGCGGCGAGCAAGGCGGCGGTTACGATGCAAGGCGTGAAATCGGCGTTCGCCTACGGCGTTACGCTTGTCGGTTTCGCGCGCGGCGGCAAAGCGAACATTTACGCAAATTCGGGGCGGATTATTTTTTAACTTCTCGCGCTTTGAAATACCCCCCGATCTTGTAGTTGCGATCGTAACTTTCCTCTGTTTTTGTTATTCCGTAAGCTAAAATTTCTTTTTTAAGAGATCGTGATCGCTAAGATCGCGGATCAAATCCGCAACCTTGCGATCTGTTGCGCGGCGTATATAACGATTGCTTTGCTTGCTTGTTTTGCTACAGCTATAGATTAAGGCTATGGGTTTGGCGCGGTTTTTGCCACGCCGCGAGGCGATTAAAAAGTTTATTTTTGGTTTGCCGCGATATGATAAGATCGCCGCTTTAACGGCTTTAACCGCGATTAGTGATTTTCTTTATTTAATAGCGGTCGGAGCGGCTTTAGCGGCTTTATTTGAAAATAAGGACGGCGGTTTGATCGCCGCCGCTTTATTTTCTGCAAGTCTTTATATAAAACTTAAAAAGGCGGAGCTATGAATTTGGATTGGTCGGTATTGGGTTTGCTGGGATTTGTGTTTGGTTTGCTGGGAGTAATTCTAGCAAATTTGCCATATCAAAAAGGCGGCGATATACAAGCCGCTTAAAGTTGGGTTTATCCCTAAACGATCGCCCGATCCATAAGCGGATCGGGCGATAAACGCGCGATCAGAAATGAAAAAGGATCAAAAATGAGGGGCGCGAAAAAAGGAAACCAAAACGCCGTGAAAGGGGTAAAGCGGGAGCGGCAAGTTCACATCGTTACAAGCGCGGAAGAATACGAGACGATCGCCGCCGCCGCAAAACTCGAAACGCTCTCTATTAGCAGTTTCGCGCGTAAAACTTTGATCGCCGCCGCTCTTAAAGCCGCGCAAGGCGAGAAGTAGCGGCGCGGCGATTTTGCCGCTTAGACAAGATTGTTAGAGATCAGGGCGAAACCAGAGGGTTTTTAACTTCGCGAGCGAGTTTCTATACGCGGCGATCATTTTATGGTTGCCGTTTAACAAAACATCAGGCGCGCCGCGTTTCACGCCGCGATCCTTGAAAACCGCGGGCTTCGTGAAGTTCGGCGCTTCCAAAAGCCCAGTTTCAAAACTTTCGTCAATAGCCGAAGTTTCATCGCCCAAAACGCCGCCCACAAAGCGCAAAATCGCGTCGCTCATCATCGCGGCGGGCAACTCGCCGCCCGTAACCACAAAGTCGCCGACGCTGAAAACCTCGTCCGCGAACGTCTCAATCACGCGCTCGTCAATCCCTTCGTATCGCCCGCAGACAAAGACGATTTCATCGCGCGAAGCAAGGCGGCGAGCGTCGCGGTTGTTAAACGGCTTCGCGGCGGGCAACGGGAAAATTATCCGCGCTTTAGGCGCGCGCGATCGCGCGAATTTCAGCGCGTCAAAGAGCGGCTGGCAAGTCATCAACATTCCCGCGCCGCCGCCGCTCACAATGTCGTCGGTCTTTTTCCAGCGATCGCGCGAAAAGTCGCGCGGGTTTATGAAATCCACCGCGAAAGCTCCGCGATCGCGCGCTTTTTTCAGCACGGAATCCTCAAAATACGGCTCAATTAAACTGCGAAAAGTCGTTACGAATGTGATTTTCATCGGCGCTTTTTGCTCCTAATTTCAAGATTATATCGGTTAAAATATTCCCTTAAACGGAGGGCGCGATGAAAATTTATCAGATTGAGCAGGCGCAGGGCTACAAACATCTGATTTTTGACGAGGGCAAGGATTTCAACTCGCTTTTTTTGACGCGCGATTGGGAGGAGTTGTCGCGCGCGCCGAAGCCGTTTCGTATGAAATTCGCGGAGAGCGGCAAGGACTTTGACGCGTCGTGTTATTACGGCGGGGTTTTGATCGTGAATGAGAAAATTAAACGGTTTTTTGAGGAAAAAATAGCGAATTTGGTGAAAATTTCGCCGATCGTAACGGACGCGGGGCAATTTTATTTCGTGAATGTTATTAACGCGATCACAGCGATTGACGATTCGGTTCCTGGCGATGTTTTTATGAAAATGGTCGCCGAGCGCAAATTTCCGTTTGCGCGCAAAGTCGCGATTGGCGAAGGGCAACTGCTTTTCCGCGATCTCAAATTCACAGCCGATTACTTTGTAACGGATAAATTTATTGAGGTTTTCGGCGCGATCGCAGGATTGCAATACGCTTTGCGAGGCGAGGCTTTATAGCCTAATGAACGCCGCAAACAAAAGATTACCAAACCGCGTCCGCGGATCGCAAGAATAAACATCGCTATCGCTTCATCTTAAAAAAGTCAAACGCCGGCGGAAAACCGCCAAGCGCAACTTTTCCGTTATACTGAAAACAGCGACAGCCATAGCGGCGATAATTTTTCGCTCCAATTAGCTACGCGCTTTGGCAGGTTTTCAAAAATTGCGCTTTATTTGCCGTTTATGTCTTTTAACGCCGAGCGCGCCGCCGATTTAGCTTTAATTTTCCTAGCAAAACGTCTACTCCACCGTTACGCTCTTCGCCAGATTGCGCGGCATATCCACATCGTTGCCGAGCCGCACCGCGATTTCAAGGGCGAGCAATTGGATTGCGACCATCATTTCGTAAAACTCCAACATCGGGTGATCGCTCGCCGCGATCGGCAGCAGATCGTCCGCGAGTGGAAACTCCTCGCCGCTGATCGCGAGCAGAGTTGAGTCGCGCGCTATCAACTCCTCCACATTGCTCCGCGTCTTTTCACGCAAAATCGCGCGCGGCATTAAGGCGATCGTGAAAAGTTCCGCATCCGCCAGCGCGATCGGTCCGTGTTTCATCTCGCCCGCGGGATAACCCTCCGCATGGAGGTAACTGATTTCTTTCAATTTCAGCGCGCCTTCAAGCGCCAGCGGGTAGAAAATATCGCGCCCGATGTAGAAAAACCCGTGCCCGTATAAATATCGCTTCGTCATACGGCGGATTAGATCGTGCGTCTCCTCGCGAACTTGCAGCGCGAGCGCGGATTTCCTGATCGCCATAATCTCGCGCGACATTAAATCCGCCGAGATCGCGCCGCGCCGATCGCCGATCAAAAGCGCCAAAAGCCACAAAACCATCGTTTGAGTCGCGAACGCCTTTGTCGAAGCCACGCCCTTTTCAATCCCCGCTCGCGTCAAAATCGCCGTATGCGCCTCGCGGACGATCGACGAATTATCCACATTGCAGATCGCCAGAGTCAAGACGCCCGCTTTTTTCGCGAGCTTCAACGCCTCCAAAGTATCCGCCGTCTCGCCGCTCTGTGAAATCACGATAAATAACTCGCCCTCGCGCAAAATCGCCTCGCGATAGCGAAATTCGCTCGCGATCTCGGCTCGCGCCTCAATTTTCGCCAGCCGCTCAAAGAGATAACAAGCCGTCATCGCCGCGTGGTAGCTCGTCCCGCACGCCACAAGCCGCAATGCGCTAACGCCGTCCAAAAAGCCTTCGCCAATTTCGTCAAACCGCACCGAATCGCCCGCCACGCGCCCCATTATCGTCTCGCCGACTACGCGCGATTGCTCGTAGATTTCCTTTTCCATAAAAAATCTAAAACCCTCTTTCTGCGCTCCCGTTTGCGTGGCGGGAAGCGGCTTGGCGGGGGTATTTTGCGGCTCTTTATCCTTAAAGATCGCGATCTCGGAGGCGTTCGCCCACCCCCACGAATCGTCCTCCAAATAAATCGCGGAGTCGCAAATTCCCACAAGCGGCGCGTCGCTGGAAGCGAAGTAAATTTCGCCGCCAACTTTGCCGATTTCTAGCGGCGAGTGCTTTTTGGCGAAAAAGATCGCGCCGTCCATCGCCTCGTCCAATAGCAAGATCGCGTACGCCCCCTCAATAGCCTCGATCGTCCGCGCGAACGCCGCTTTGGGCTCGCCCAGATCGCGTAAAAAATGGTCGTAAAGGTGCGCGATAACTTCGGTATCGGTCTGGCTGACGAACTTCGCCCCTGATTTTATGAGCGTCTCTTTGAGCGACATATAATTTTCAATGATTCCGTTATGCACCACGAACGCGCGATCGCCTTGGTGCGGGTGCGCGTTGATCTCTGTCGGTTTGCCGTGCGTCGCCCATCTGGTATGCGCGATCCCCGCCGCAAAGCCCGTCGGCGCGTAATTTGCGGTCTTATCCACGAGGTTTTTTAGTTTGCCGACCGCCTTGAAAATGTCGATTTTGCCATTTTGCAGCACCGCGAGCCCCGCGCTGTCGTAGCCGCGATATTCAAGCTCTTTTAGCCCGCTTAAAAGGACGTTCTTAATCTCTTTATTTCCGATGAAACCTACTATGCCGCACATTTTGATCCTTTACTTTTCATAGGAGCAAAGCTTTCGCTACGACCAATTTTGGCGGAATTATAGCCTTTGAATTACTCGTGACCCTGATCGCGCGGCATTTAAGAGCCACGAAGCCCAAATAAAACCTATTATTCCCGTTGCGCTCGCGGTAGCGAAACGAAGCAAAAGCGAAGTTGAGCGGTAGCGCGAGTAACGCAACGGGCGCAAATTGCCCAGCAAGGCTGAACGGCAATTTGCGAGGATTCCAAAGGCGGAGACTTTGGTCGCAAGGACGAGCTTTGCTCGTCTGCGAAGTTAAACAAGCAAAAAGTTACAACTTCAACAAAGCCATTCTAGCCGCCTCTTGCTCGGCGGCTTTTTTGCTTTTGGCGAGCGCGATTCCAAGTCGTTTGTCGCCCACCAAAACCTCAATTTCAAAGGTTTTTTTGTGGTCGGCGCCGCTTTCGCGCGCCACGCGGTAAATAGGCAACTCGCCAAAACGCGCCTGAGTCGCCTCCTGCAACTTCGCCTTGTAGTTGTGGCAGAGCAAATTTTCGGGGGCAACGCTCGGAAAAACGCGCTCCATCGCGCGAATCGCCGCCTCTTTCGCCGCCGCGAAACCAGCCTCTAAAAAGAGCGCGCCGATGACCGCCTCGTATGAATCCGCCGCGACCGCGTCAATTTTGATCTTGTTTTTGAGCGCGTGGCTCGCGATTTTCAGGATTTTATCAAGTCCCAAAGCGCTTGCGATCAGCGCCAACGCGCTCTCTTTGACGAGCGCGATGTGTAGCTCGGTCAAAACGCCCTCGTTTTCGGCGGGAAATTTCGCGAATAAATACTCCGCTACGATCAAATCAAGCGCAGCGTCGCCCAAAAACTCTAATCTTTCGTAATTATTTTTATTATCGCTACTCTTATGCGTGATCGCCTCAATAAGCAAATTTTGATCTCTAAAAACATATCCTAAATTCGCCTGAAATTCATCTAAATTCATTGCTGTTTTTCCGCCTCTTCTTTAGCTTTTTTATCGCACCTTTCGTTTTCAATATGCCCATTGTGCCCTTTCACCCAAATCGCTTTAATTATATGTCGTTCCGCGTGGATTAAATACGATCGCCAAAGATCGTCGTTTTTCACTTTAGCGAAATCTTTTTTCACCCAATTTTTGAGCCATTCGTTAATTCCTTTCGCAACATATTCGCTATCTGTAAATAACTCCACTTCGCACGGTTCTCTTAACGCTCTTAAAGCCTCGATTGCGGCAGTTAATTCCATACGATTGTTTGTCGTGAATTTTTCGCCGCCGCTAATTACTTTTTCGTGTTCTTTATAGCGCAAAATCGCGCACCAACCGCCTGCTCCAGGGTTTCCCAGAGACGATCCGTCAGTAAAAATTCGCGCCGACTTCATAATCGTTTCTTTCCAATTCGTCTTTCGTAGCTTCGTTTTTAACCAAAGTCGTCTCAACTTTCGCGAATAACGCGCTTTTACAAGCGGGACAGCGGTAAAAGTGCGCGGGAAAACTCGCGTGGCAAGCGGGGCAACGATACGAAAACTCCAAATCAGCGGAATTTCTATACTCTTTTAACTTAATTAAAATATCAAATTCAAATATCTTCGCGCAACTTTTTTCTTCGCCTTTCGCGAAATATCCTTTCGCGCTGAAAAGCTCAAATAAAATATCATATTTTTTAGCAATTTCAGCATTAAATATATTAACGTTAATTCGCCAAAAAATATCTAAAGCTTCATCTAGCCGATCTGGGTTAATTAACTCCCACGCTTTTTCAGGATTTTTCGCCAAAAAATACTCTAAAATTAAGCGAAATAAATCAGGCGATTTCGCATATAATTCGAGCAATTCTTCTTCACGTTTTTGATCGCTTAAAGCGCGATTTCTTATTAACGATCCGGCGCGCAGCAACGCTTTCTCTTTGAAACGCGAATCCGCCGCGCCCTCTAGCTCCTCTAAAGACTCCAAAACCTCAATTGCCAAATCGTATTCGCGGGTGGTTTCGTAAATCCTTAAAAGCAGCTCCAAAGCCCCTTTGTTCCGCGCTTTTAGCCGCAAAGATTCCAGCAAAATATCGCCGCTGCGCTTGTAAAAGCCCGCCTTGTGATATGCGGCGCCAAGCGCGTTCATAATCTCAACTTTTTTCGCCGCTTCCGTTGTCGTTTCCAAAATCGCCAAATAAATGTGGATCGCCTCGCTAAATTCGCCGCTTTTATACGCCGTCTGCGCCATAAAAATCAGCGATTCAGGAGGCAAGCCTAACGCCGCTAGATCGCGGTATTGCTTGTTTTGCAACGCGGAAAAGCGCGTCAAAAATCGCTCAACATTTTTGTCTTGCCGCCTCATTCGCGCCGCGTTCAAAAAGTAATCGATCAGCGAGATCGCCGCGATCGTAATGAGGAGCATTGCCACGCTGAAAGCGGGGTTGCGGTAGTCAATCGCTAGAAATTCAAAGTCCATAGATCACGCCTCGGCTTGCGCCAAAAACTCCGATCGGCTTGCGCCAAAAACTCCGAGTAATCGCGGATATAATCGCTCTCGTCGTAAAACTCGCTGGCGAAGACCGCGAGGATACAATCCGCGCTAAAATCAGACATTTCACGCCACACCATAGATTTAATTCCGAGCGCTTTTTGCGCCTTCGCGCCAAGTCGCGGCGCTTGCATCTCTACGATCTCCTTAATGCGCCCGTTACCAAGCAAAAATTTACAACTTCCCGCAAGGCTTCGCGCGCGCGCAACCCGCGTCTGACGGCGTCATTCGCGCCGTAAATAAAATATACGCGCTTAATTGGCAAATCGCGCCCCGCCTCTACCGCCGCGAACCCGCCGCGCTCATCGCCTAATTCGCTAAATTCATACCGCTTTGCCAGCATCGCGATCCAATTCGTATAAAAACACATATTTCATAAAAGTATAAATTGCCGAGCTACCCGCCGCGATTAGCCCGAGCTTGCCGTCCAAAAAGCCCAACTTAAAAAGATATGATCTAAGAAACGCCACCAGAGGACTGAAAATTATTTTGTAGAGCGAGGCTTTTTTGCCGCGCGAAAACATAGATCGCGCGCCGACTTCTGCGTAATCCACGCTTTTGCGCAATTGATCGCGCCAATTTTGATACGAATAATGCAAAAGTTTATATTTTTTGTCAATCCGCCCTATTTTGCCGTCGCAAATCATCTTTGGGTGCGGATCAGCGCCTTCGCAACGCGCGTTCGCGCCGCGCTTCGCGAGCCTAAATATAAACTCCGGCTGCCAAGTGTAATTTAACTTTTCGCCGAAGTAGATCGTCTGTCGGTTAATGAAATATCCGTCATAGCGAGGGTTTTTTAACTCCTCTAACACAGCCGATCGCAACTCGTCGCTCACGACCTCGTCTTGATCAAGCAAAAATACCCATTCCGCCGTAGCGTGCTTAAAGCCCTCGTTCGCTTGCGCGGCAAATCCGAGCCACTCTTGGTTTATGATCTTCGCGCCGAAATCTCTTGCGATCGCAAGGGTCTCGTCATTACTGCCGCAGTCTATTGCCACAATTTCGTCGGCGAAGCCTTTAAGAGAGCTCAAAACTTCCGCGAAACGCGCTGCGGCGTTAAATGTCCGTATCACAACCGATATTTGCATAATCAAATGATACCCATTTAAGACTAAAACCGCTAAAAATACGCCTATGAAAAGCAAACTTATCGTCTTATTGTTCGCGTTAAGCGCGTTCGCGGCGCCAAAAACTATCTTTGTCTCAAGCGATCCGCTTCCCGAGCGACTTTATGTGGGGCAAGTCGTATCCGTTACTTATAACGCCGTGGTTACGGAGCAAAATTTTGAGCGTCTGCAAACTTCTTTCGGAAGCGACGCCGAAGGGGCGCGCCGCGTATCGGGCGAGCCGCGCTGGCAAAGGGTAGATGAAAACCGTAGATCGCTAAAACTTTCATACGAGATCACCGCGCCGAATGTGGTATTCCCGCAAGTTATGGTTACGATGATCGACACCGAAGGCGCGGAAGATGTCGCGTTGGCGCAATCCGTTCGCGCGAGCGCGATCAAACTCGTGGCGAACCCAAGATTTTGCGGCGTTTTGACCGACAAATTAGAGGTCGTAGATCAGAAAGCCGATCGCTACTCCGAGACGCAAAATATAGTGGCGATGGAGATTCGCGCGCCGCTCTCAAACATTGACCGCTTCCGTTTGGAGCAATTCGGCGAAAGTCAAGGCATTGAGCGCGTGGAGCACAAAGACGGCTGGATGCACATTTTTTATTACGCGATCGCGCCCGCCGCGATGAGCGAGCTCAATTTCTATTATTTCAGCCCCGAAAGCGGCGATTATAAGCGCGTGGCGGTTACGCTTGATCTTACGAATTTGCAAGACGCGGACATTGAGCATACCGACATAAACCCGAATAAACGCGCCTTTCCTTGGATGAACACGATCCTCTTGTCGCTATTTTCGCTGATTTTTGTGGCGATTTCGTTTTTCACGCGCAAAATTATTTACCTCTTCGGCGCGATCGCGGCGGTCGCGCTGATTTTTTACATCGCTATGCGCGAGGCGGATATTACGATCAAAAAGGGCGCGCAAATCAGGCTTTTGCCCACCGAGACAAGCACGATTTTTTACGCCACCGATCGCCAAATCACCGCCGCCGTGCTGAAAGAAAAGAACGGCTATGTGAAAATCCTCCTCCCCGATCAGAAGATCGGCTGGGTCAAGGCGGACGAAACGCAGTAATTCGCTAAACTTGCGCAATGAGCGAACAGCATTTTGACTTTGCGAAAATTTTGCGCCCGCAGAGTTTAGAGGAATTTGCGGGGCAAAAAAAACTTCTTGGCGAGGGCGGCGCGTTGCGCAAGTTAATTGAGAAACGCGCCTTTTTTCACGCCTTTTTTTTCGGTCCGCCCGGCACAGGCAAGACGACTTTGGCGCGGATAATTTCCAATAATTTCGGGCTAATCTGCTTTGAAAAAAACGCGACGAGTTTGCAAATTTCCGAACTTCGCGCGATCGTGGAGGCGAACAAAAATTCGCTCTCCAAACCCCTAATTTTTATTGACGAAACGCACCGCCTCAGCAAAAACCAACTTGAAATTTTGTTGCCCGTAATGGAGAATAATGACGCGATGATAATCGGCGCGAGTACCGAAAATCCGTTTTTCGCGCTTACGGGCGCGGTGCGATCAAGGTCGCTGCTCTTTGAGTTTAAGCCGCTTGAACGCGAGGATTTGACGTTTGTTTTGGATCGCGCGATCCTTATGAGCGGCGCGAAGATCGGAGATAGCGCGCGCGAATATCTGCTGGATTCCGCCGCGGGAGACGCGAGATCAATGCTGAAACTTTTGGAGTTCGCGTTGCTTGCCGAAAGCGGCGACGAGCTGCGGATCGAGACTTTGCGCAGTCTGCGCCCAAACGCCTTAAATGACGGATCGAGCGAATCCGAGACGCACTACAACCTCGCCTCCGCGATGATCAAAAGTCTGCGCGGTAGCGATCCTGACGCCGCGATCTATTATTTGGCGCGGCTCTTGAAAGGCGGCGAAGAGCCGCGATTTATCGCGAGGCGGCTTGCGATCTTCGCCAGCGAAGACATTGGCAACGCGAATCCGCAGGCGGCGATTTTGACGAGCGCGTGCTTTAACTCTGTAGCGCAGATCGGTATGCCAGAGGCGCGGATTATCCTCTCGCAGTGCGCGATCTACCTCGCTTGCTCGCCCAAATCCAACACCGCGATCACGGCGATTGACGACGCGCTTTTAGCGATTGGAGACGGGCTGATTTTGGAGGTGCCAGACTATTTGAAAGACGCGCACTATGACGGCGCGAAAAAATTAGGTCGCGGCGAGGGCTACAAATATCCGCATAATTTCGGCGGCTATGTGAAGCAAAATTATTTGAACGACCCAAAGGGCATTGCGCGGTTTGTGGAATTAAAGGCGATCGGCTACGAAAAAACGCTTGCCGAATGGCTGGAAAAATTACGCGATCTTGATCGGTAGCCGCCATTGCGAGCGAGGGCGACAGCCAGATTAGAATTATTTGAATGATTGCTATAATCGCGCGATTAACGCGGCGCAACGGATCGCGAGATACGTGAAATCCGCCAAAAAAACCAAGCCAAAAAGGAAAAACAATGGAAATGGGACTGCAATTTGTGCTCCAAAATTTAATTGCCAACGAGGGCAAAATCGCCCTCACGGACGCGGCGCGTTGCAAGAGCCTCTTGCCGCAATACGCGCAGAGCGACTTTAAGCGCGAGCGCGGCTTGATCGTCAAAGCGGCGGAGGCGGGAGTCGCGCGTGAAATTGAGATCGCGGAGGATTTTGCTACGGCTCGCGAGGCGCAAATTCTCATGCTGAGAGAGAAATGCTCTATGAGCGAAAATGACGCGGTATGGACGATCGCGCTTTTGGCGGCATTACTTCGTGCGGATAAGGGACAGATCGCGAACAAACCGCAAGACGCCGCGATCGCAATGGAACAAACCTCGCAACCTGAAAGCGAGCAAATTCCCTACGCGACCTTTACGGATCGGCTTATAGCAATGCTGATTGACTGCTTAATTTTACTTCCCATTCTGGTCGCGATCACAACTGTCTGGATTTCGGCTTATGGCGTGCGGGAGTATGCGGCAAACAAAGACGAGCTAGAAAACTATATGAAGTTGTGTCTGCATATTTTATGCTTTGTTTGGGTGATATTTTTCTGGAGCAAATGGCAGGCGACGCCGGGCAAAAAGAAACTAAAAATCAAGATTGTAAACGCCAAAACGCTCGGCAAACCAAGCGCGGGGCAGCTTGTGGGGCGGTATTTCGCGTATATACTCTCTACTTTGCCGTTTCTTCTGGGCTATTTTTGGGTGATCTTTGACAAACAAAAACGCGCCTTTCACGATATTTTGGCGGGAACTTTGGTGATTAAAGAGGGGTAATAATAAAGGCTAAGTATGGATCAGGGTTTTGTAAACGCGCTTTTAAGTATGGCGGAGAAAGAGGGTAAAGACGCGCTATTAGATGTAGCGACGGCAAAGAGGTTGCTATCCGACTATACTCAAAACGAGTATAAAAAGGAGCGAGATTTATTGCTGATCGCTCTAGAAATAGGCGCGGCGGGGGAAATAGCGAACGCGGACGATCTTGTCGCTTGCAAAAAGAAGCGGGCGCGTGAACTAATGGAGGAGAAATTTATAGACGAAACCGCCGCTACGGAGATAATAGATGTTATCGCGCTTGTATTAAAAAACGATAGGTCTAACCGATGTTACGCGAAAGCGATCGGAGCGAATGACGAATCGCAAGACTCAGACAAGCTCTTTGAACAAGCTGAAAAGGCTTATGCATGCGGAGATTATCAAGACGCTATAAACTTGTATTCGTTAGCGATCGATCTTGACCCAAACAAGGCTTTATATGAGAAGGCTTCATATTACGAACATCGCGGCGATGCGTATAGAAAATTGCTAAATTACGATCGAGCGATTGAAGATTATACAAAAGCTATCGAGCTTGACCCAAAATTTGGTTACCATTACACAAATCGCGGCTATGCGTATATGGAACTGCAAGATTACAATCAAGCGATTCAAGATTTTACGAAAGCGATCGAGCTTTTCTCAGAATATAATCGCTATAACTGTGATGGCTATTACAACAACGACAACTATGCAACATGTTACAACGATCGCGGCTATGCGTATATGGAACTGCAAGATTACAATCAAGCGATTCAAGATTTTACGAAAGCGATCGAGCTTCGCCCAAGATATACTGTATCTTACTCCCTTCGCGGCGATGCGTATGATAAACTGAAAGATTACGATCAAGCGATTGCGGATTATACGAAAGCAATAGAGTTTGACTTTAACCCCGATCTAAAAGAAGACACTTTATATTACAACAATCGCGGTAATGCGTATTTCGAACAGGAAAAATACAGCGAAGCGATAGCAAATTATACGCAAGCGATCGCGCTTGATCCAAAAAACGCCGAAGCTTACAAAAATCGCGGCATTGCGTATAGGGAAGCGCGAAATTACAAAGAGGCGATCAGAGATTTTACGCAAGCAATAGAGCTTGATCCGCAAAACGCTTCGGCTTACAATAATCGCGGTTATGCGCATAATGAACTGGAAAATTACAAGCAAGCGATCGCGGATTTCACGAAAGCGATCACGCTTAACCCAAAATATGCTTTGGCTTACAGCAATCGCGGTTTTGTGTATAGCAAACTGCAAAATTACAAAGAAGCGATTAAAGATTTTACGCAAGCGATCGAACTTGATCCAAAAGACGCTTCAGCCTACAACAATCGCGGTTATGCGTATGACGAGCTACAAAAATACGATCAAGCGATCAGAGATTTTACGCAAGCGATCGAGTTAGACCCCGATAATTTGGCGGCGTATAACAATCGCGGCAATGCGTATAGAAAACTGCAAAAATACACTCAAGCGATTGAGGATTGTACGAGAGCGATCAATCTTGACGCGGAAAACGCCGAAGCTTATTGCAATCGCGGCATTACCTATTATGAATTGAAAAATTACGATCTAGCGAGAAAAGACGCTGAAAAAGCGCGCGATCTAGGGGGAGATTGCGAACTTTGGAATATGTTAAATCGGAGGTAATTTTTACATCTGGAGAAATTGCGGCAATGGAAAGACCAAAAAGTCTATCCCAAAGCCGCGCAAAACGAAGTTAGAACGAAATCAGAGGCGGTAAAACTAAAAGCGACCCGCGCCGCCTTAGCGCATTGAAACGCCGTTTTTGGTGCTATATTTAATGTCGTAAAGCGCCATATCCGCCCGCTTAATAAACTGCTCCGAACTCTCATTGCGGCGGTAGATCGCGCAACCTACGCTGATCGTGATCGCGGGCAGAGCGGCAATGCGAATTTTGCGCACGCCTTCGCAAATTTTGTGGGCGAAGCTCAGAGTGTTTTCCTGCGAGACATCGCGCAAAACCACGCAAAACTCCTCGCCGCCGTAACGCGCCGCGATCTCGTCGCCCGTGCAACAATCTTGTATAAACACGCCCAGCGATCGCAAAACTTCATCGCCCGCGAGGTGTCCGTAGGTGTCGTTGAATTTTTTGAAGTTGTCAATGTCTAGCATTACCAGCGAAACTTGCAACATTTTCGCGTTGCTTTCGGCAAGCGCGCCGTGAAGCAATTCCACAAAAGTCGCGCGGTTAAAGAGCCCCGTCAAAGCGTCTATGCGTGATTTTTCGCGGAAACTTTCAAGATTTTGCTCCACTTGGCGTTGCTCTAGCAAATTGTTGCGCATATCGTTTAATATCCCCACGCGATCGCGGTAATCCTCTTGCAGGCATCGGATCGTGATCACGCGGCGATCGCCCACATAAATAGCCTCCGCGATCAACGCCGTCTCGCCTTCCGCCTTGCCGTCCTCTTGCCATACGCCGCTGCTGAACGCGCCTTGCGTCTCTTTCTCAAAGAAAAGTTCGGCGTCTTTAATAAAAAGATCAAGCATTGGCGAATGTTCCCAGGGTTCGGCGCAATAGCCGACGGCGTTTGGCGGAAAAAATTTGTTGTAAAAGGCGGGAGGATCGCCCAAGACCGCGAATTTGCGCTCGCCTACGCGCTCCAAAACAGCGATGTTCAACGCGTTCAAAATATCCAGCGCGAGTTGGTTTTTGTCACTCATTTCGTTTCTCCGCTCATCATATCTCGCGCCAAAGCCTCAAAAGCCTCGGCGACTGAATGTCCCGTACGCGCGGAGGTCATAAACGCCTTGACGCCCTTTTTCATAGCGTCCGTAATCATATCGTCCGTGATCTCCCACTTTTGCGTAAGGTCTGATTTGTTTAATAAAAGATAGCAGGGCACTTCGTTGCCGATCGCGCCGATAGCGAGTTTGTGTATACCCATCGCGTCGTCAAAAGTCTCTTTGCGCGTCCCGTCCGCCACTATGAAAAAGCCGCTTGCGCCGCGCAAATACGAGACTTTCACATCGGTATAGACATCTTTGCCCTCCAAATCCCATATCACCATAGTCATCTGATTGTTGTCTATTGTCATCTCTTTTTTGCTGATTTTGACGCCAATCGTAGATAGGTAACGATCTGAGAAGACCGAATGGACAAACTGGCTCACAAGCGAAGTTTTACCTACCGAAAATGCGCCTAGCAAGCAAATTTTCTTCTGTATCATCTCGCGCCGCCTTTTTAAAAATTTTATGAATTATTGCGGAAAGTTGCTTAACGATTATTACGGAAAGCTACTTAACTAAGATAGATTAGAATGGGTTGATCTAAGCAACCTGACCTTAATTTCTATGCGGCGGCTCTTTTGATCCGCGTTGCCGCTAGTCTTTGAGCCCTCTTTGGGGTGGTCGGAGCCCATTCCATAGACGCTAATTGGAATCGCGCTTCCGCGCGCGTAAAGGAGGGCGGCTAGAGCGGCGCCGCGCTCGCGGCTGAGCTCGTAGTTGCGAAGCGCCGTACCCGACGAATCGGCGTGCCCGTAAATCACGACATTCGGCAGAAAGCCGATCTTAGAGGCGGCGTATTCAAGTTCCGCCAGCATATCCGCGAGGCGCAAAAATTCCGCCGCGTTTGCGCCCACAGGCTGGCTCTTGTTGAACGGAAACTCAATCACGCACGCCTCTATGCGATCTATCATATCTAATACATAAACTAGCTCTGGATCGCTGATGTTCTCTGCGTTGATCTCTTTCACCCCCGCCGTCGACTGCAAAATCCGCTTCGCGTCGTCTATCCACTCGGTAGTCGCTTCGCCGTATAGAGACGCCACGCCGTTGTCGTAGAAAAATTCCGCGCCCTGCGGCACTTTGAGTTGCGAGAGAATTCTCCGATAGACGATCTCGTTTTCCACCGAAACATATGGAATCTCTTCAAAGCGAATATCGCGCGCGCTCTTTATATCGCCGACGATCTCGTAGATTGGTTTGGCGAATTCGTCCCGCATTAGCGTCAGGCGCACTTTGCCGTCTGTTGTTTCGCTTTGTCCCACCAACATAACCCCCTGCGCGTCTTGCAAGCGGTTCAGAATGATGTTAAATTCTTTATTAAACACAATTTCTCTATATATAAAATAAACGCCGCCGAAGATCAAAAACGTCAAAGCGACGCTTGTAATCACTTTGCCCCAGGTTGGAAACGGCTTGTGCTCGCTCGCGTAACGCGCGTCCAAAAGCGGCTCTAAAAATGTGTTGGCGTAACCAAAGGGCGCGGTATCGCCGTCAAATTCGCGAATCTGCTGCGCAAACTCGGCTCCTATGCGATCTAACGCGTCATTTACGCGATCGTAGAGCGACATCGGCGGCGCGCCGCGCACGACGCAAGCTATATAAATATCTTTTTGCCGCTCAATAATGATATTAAATTCGCCCATTCTGAGCGATTCTAGGTTAGTCGATTGCGATCCGTTCTGTCTAAACACATCTTTTACAAAATCATTGATCGCCGTTAGCATCGCGCTGAGCATATCGGCGTCTTGCGACTCAACTTCGGTATTTACGATGTGCGAAAGGACAAGCCCCGTCTCGGCGTGGATTAAAAACGCCTGCTCCACGCGATAAATAATGGTGCGCAACAAGACGACTTCGCTGAAAGTTTTACCGCTGCGCAACGCCTCCAAACGCCAGCGGATTCCTTGCCACGAGAGCGAATTTTCCAAAGTTCTCGAAAAGTTATTAAGCATATCGCGAAAGTTTTCGGCGATAGATTTGCGGATAGAGGGACCAATTAACGGAAATAAGACATCTATAAAAGCTTGTTTGTTGTCGTGCATAGATTGCCGTACGATCTTTTCAACCGCGGGCAAGATCGTGTATGTGAATCTGTCGTCTTTGCCTGCGGTTTTGGCGATAGAATCCGCGATCAGCTGCGTTAAATCTTTGGCGTTCGCCTCCTCGCCGAATAATTTTCTCAAATTTTCTACGATCGCGATCTCGCGAGCGAATAAAAGCTCTCTTAATTGTTGCGCTTCTGGATCGCTTGGCGCTTCGGGAATTTCGGAACGCGCCTTTTTTTGAGCGGCGGCGGGTTTCTCCGCAATCGTTTCGCTCAAAACTTCGGGCGGCAACGCGATCTCTTCGCTATTCATCTATTATTTATCCTCGCGATATTTTGTCGGCTAATTCGCGCAAGGCGTTCGCTAGCGATTCTTTACTCGCCAGATCGCGGCGCAGATCGCTCTCAACTTGGCGCGTCAAATTTGTCGCCTCTTGGTGGCGATCGGCGATCGCGGCTAAAAGTTTATCGGCAATATCAGCCATAGACACGCTTAAATTGCTCTCGGTTTTGGAAATCGATTCCGAAAGATGTTTGGCGCGGTTTTCAAGATCGGCGTAGAGTTGCGTAATTTTTTCGCTCGTCGCCGCGTCCGCGTCATAAAGCGCGCGCTCTAACTTTTCAACCGCCGCGCGATGATCGCTAGTTATCTCCTCCAAACGCGATCTCACCTCGTCGTCTTTGCGTTGGAGGCGATCCGCCACTTGGCGCATCTGCGATCCGAAAAGCAACTCTCTAACCTGATCCATACTCGCTTCGGCGGGCTGGTTATTGTCTTTTTGATGACCCATAAAATCGCCTCACTTTGGAAAATTTCCTGAATAATAACCTAATTTTGATATTTAGGAGAAGACGCGGATCAAGGCAATTTGTTAAATCTATTGTAAAATACGGGTTCTAAAACGATTGGGAGTTTTTGGGTGATCTTATTGGATTTTTCATCATTATTTATTCAAGTGGCGTTCGGGCTTAAAAAACGCGGGTTAATCTATTCCAAAGATCACCTGCGAAACGCCTTTTTATCAAGAATTTTCGCGCTTTTGAGACGATTTCGCAGATTTGGCGATCTATACATTTTCACCGACAAAGGCGACTATTGGCGCGCCGATGTCTTTGGGGGTTACAAACGCCGCCGCGCCGAACGCCGTTTAATTGACGATGTGGATTGGGACGAATTGCACCGCCTCCAAAATGAAATTGACGCCGAGATGAAAGAGAATCTGCCCTTTCCGATCGTAGGCGTCGAGCGGCTTGAAGCGGACGATCTGATCGCGATGGCTTGCAGGTTTTACGCGCCGCGCGCGAAGCAACACCTGATTTTGTCATCCGACAAAGATTTGACGCAACTTTTGCGCAGCGCAAACATCAACCAATATAGTATCGGCGGCAAAAGTTTCTTGAAATACGACAGCCACGCTTTCAAAGCGCATCTTTTACGCGGCGACAACTCCGATTCAATTCCTAGCATCTATTTTGACGGCGAGTATTTGATCAAAAGCAACGGGCGACGGCGCCTGACGGACGCGCGGCTTAGAGAGATTGACATTACGAGCGAGGACAACTTTATCAAGTATTTTCATAAAGACCCCGAAGCCGATCTGATCTTGAAAAATTACAACCGCAATAGGCTTTTGATTGACCTGCGCTGTATCCCGAAACGGTTTTTGCCCGTTTTCAGGGCGCGAATGAAAGAGGCGAAAGTTATGGCGGCGGAAGCGGCGGCGCGATCGGAGGGTTATCTCTTAGCGCATAATTTGCTCAAAAAATTTCAAGCGGCTAGAAAAGAGCTTTCGGCGCAAAATTCAGGGCGAAGCGGGGCGCAAAACGCGGCAAAAAATAGTGAAAATCAAAGCGGAAGTTTTGAGGCGAAAGCGGACAATTCAAATTCAGACTCTTCGCGATATCCGCAAACTTCACGATCTAAGAACAAACAAAGTTATAGTCGCGATCCTAGTCAAAACCTAAACCCTACGAAGATGGGCGAAAAAGGCAATCAAAATTATAGCCGCGATCCTAGTCAAAGCCGTGAGCGCGCCCGCAGTCAAAATCAAAGTCGCGATCAAAACCGCGATCAAAACCGCAACAACCGCGATCGTAGCGGACGTAAACCATACTTTAAGCGCGCGCCGAAACCTATTATGCCTCCTAATGCGCCCGCCGCTTTCGATCCTCACGGCGCGGGCGACGCCGCAGAACTTTAATTTTCGCCGAATTTATTCGTTGTTTTATTCGCGGAAACTTCGCAGAGAAAAATCGGAGTTAATTAGCTCTTTTGCTTCGTTTGATTTCGGCGATCTAAGTAAATTTTCCGATGAGTTTTCTTCTACAATTCTGCCGCGATCTAACACGCATATTGTTTCGCATACGTCCGAGACGCTCTTTATATCGTGTGAGACAAAAACTATATTGATTGTTTTTTTGAGCTCTTTTAATATCTCTAAAACGGCGTTTTTGCTTTTGGTGTCTAATGCGGTTGTAGGCTCGTCTAATAATAATAATTTCACGTCGTTCGCGATCGCCGTTGCGATAATTGTTCTTTGCAATTGCCCGCCGCTTAATTCAGCGGGAAAACGATCTAAAAGCGCGGGTTCTAAATTCATATCTTTTAACAACTTTTCTTGTTTTTCTTTAGGCGCGAAAAATTGATCTTTAATTTTGCTCATCGGGCTTAACGCGGTAAATGGGTTTTGCGGCACATAAGCGATTGTTTTACCGTTTATAAATTCAAAGTCGGAGTCCAGCGAAATTTCGCGGCGCATAGTATTCGGTAATAAATTTAAAAGCGCTTTTAATGTCAAACTTTTTCCGCTCCCGCTTTTACCTACGATTCCTAATGAATTTTTAACGCTGAAAGCAATATCCACGATCGCGTTGTTTTCGTGAAAGATTTTTAATGATTTAACGCCGATTTTCACGATTTTTCTCCCTTTTATTTTTATGCCGTATAAAATAGATAAAAATAAGCGCGGAAACAGCGATTATTGTAATTATTACCGCGTTGGTTAAATATGGTTTTATAACCTCCTCGTTCGCGCCTAAAAAATAGCCCAAAAGCGCCAAAACTATCACCCAAATTCCCGCGCCCAAAGCTGTGAAAAACGAAAATAAAAATATATTCATTTTCGCAAGCCCCGCTGGTAAAGAGATATATTGCCTTACAACAGGGATTAAACGCCCGCTAAATGTAGAAATATGTCCGTGCGCGGCGAAATAATCCTCTACTTTTTTCATTACTTTTTCGGTGAAAAATACATAATGCCCGTATTTAATTAACATTTTGCGCCCTAATGTAACCGCTAAATAATAGTTAAATAACGCGCCGCACAAACTGCCAGCAATAGCGCAAAAGATCACAAGATATAAATTCATTTCACCTTTACTAACCAAATATCCCGCGGGAATTATCGCAACTTCGCTAGGAAACGGAAAAAAGCTACTCTCCAAAAACATCATAATAAAAATTCCCGCATAGCCCATTTGGGCTACTAAATTTACTATAAAATTAATAATCTCGTCCAACATTACGACAAAAATCCCAATGTTTTTTCATAGTCGAAAGCTCCGCTTAATTCGTTTTTGATTGCCTTTTCAAAAACCTCCATATTAAAAACCCCTTTTTCGTTTGCCGCAACTATCATTGCCGCGCTTCTAACCGCTAATGCGATCTGCGCTCCAGTGAGCGGATGTTTCACTAAATTATTAACATTAAAATCCTCTGAAAACGGCGCTGTTTTGGGCAAGTGTTTTTGCCAAATTAGTAACCTCTGCGCCTCATTTGGTTTCTCAAATTTAATTTTATAATCAAACCTGCGCGAGAACGCCGAATCTATATTATCCAGCAAATTTGTAGTGGCGATCAAAACACCCTCGAATTTTTCAATTTGTTCTAAAAAGATATTTTGCATTTGATTATGCATTTTTTCCGCCCCGGAAACGCCGCTTGTAACGCGCCCGGACAAAAATTGATCGGCTTCGTTTAGCAGCAAGATCGGTTGCGTATTTGTCTTTTGCACGATCTCTTTATAAGTATCGAATATTTTTCTGGTGTTTTTTTCACTTTCGCCGACATACATTGACAAAATTTTAGAGCAATCAAATGAGATCACCTGTTTTTTTAATGTTTTCGCAACGGAATAGGCGGTCATTGTTTTGCCTGTTCCGGGTGCGCCGTGAAAAATTATTTTGGCGTCGATTCCGCGCGTTTTATCTTTAATCCCCCAATCTTTCAAACGTTTTAATACTTTATGATCCATTTGGCGGATTAAATTATCTAAAAGTTCGCGCGTTTCAGGGTGTAAAACCACATCTTCTAATGTGGTTTTGGGATCAACTAATTCAAATATCTCTTGCTCTTTAATGAGCGTTTCAATTTTAATTTTTTGTTTTACCTTCTTTTTTGGACGCATAATATCGCTCAAAACGCCTTCGGCGATGAAAAACGATCGGCTAATCCCTCCGAACGGCGTTAAAACTTCGTCGTAATCGACTATGCCTTTTGAAATAAGCGGAGAGTTTTCCTCCAAGAGGCTGCGATTCTTAATCTTCTCAAAATCATTGAAACTGATAAGCTCTATAAGCGTATTCATATCGCGCAAATTTTCATCCGCGCCGCCGTATTCCTCTTTCAAAAGCGCTAAAAAAATAACGCGCTCTTTTTCATTCAAATGGCGATCTTTGAAATACTTAATCAGTTTAGGCGGATTTTTAGAGATATTTACCCGCGTTTTAATTTGATTTTCAATCAAAGCAATTCTGTTTTTAACGCGTATAAAATTCGGCGAAGTATTATCGTAATTTTGACGAATTAACGCGAGTTTTTGGTATAGACCAATTCTGGCGAATTCATCTTGCAAATACTCCAATTGATCGCCATAAGGTTTAGCCTCTGGAAGCTCAACTTCCAAACTCCCCTCTTCAAGCAACTTCATAAATGTAACCGAAAGCGAGATATTTTCGTGCAAAAGCTCTAACGAAACCAGATCGCCCGCCCGCGATTTATGCAAACTCGGCATCACGATCCAGCCTAGCTCTAAAAGCTCTCTTATTTCGCCGATATGATTTAAGTAATCCAAGCGATCGAATTTGCATACTTCCGTAAGCAACGCGAATATGGAAATCTCCGCGGTCCCTTGCAGATAAATTTTAGTAAGTTCGCGCAAAATTAACGCCGATTCCTCGCTACACTTTAACTGCGGGAAAATCGCGCTTTTGCCAATGCTTTCGCACCCTAAAAAATCATTAAGAATAAGCAGTTTCATATCGCTTTTTTGCAACTTTTTTCCTCTAATAATTTGTCTAAAATCGCGCGGCGATTCTCTAAATAATCGTAACGATCGATTATCTCTTTCGGCGCGATAAATTTATTGTAATAACCCACCGTGAGCGCGGGCAAAACATAGACGCTCGCGCCCTCAAACGCAAGCGCCGTACCGGGCGGGGATACCGCGCTCGCCGCGCTCGCCATCGCGCCCAGCGAGACCACAAACATATGAAAGGGCAACACGCCCTCTTTACGCGCGCTTTCCGCTAATCCGCGATCGCGGCTCAGCTGAAAGTCCAGCGATTCGCTTTCATACAATAAAGCGTTGCAAGATTTCGCTAAATCTACTTCGCGATTTTTAACCGAACAGCCGAGAAGCGCCAAAACAGCGGCAAAAACAAGCGAGATTGCTCTCAAATTTCGTCCTAAAAAAAAGAAAATTATATAAAAAACGCGCTAAAAGTTAAAAATTTGCTAATAATTGGCGATTTCGCTATAATCGCGGACTCTTAACTCTAAGGAAAAAAGTGAAAAATTTGCTGAAAATCGCGCTCTTTACCACGCTCTTTCTGATTACGGCGGCTCAAATGGAAGCTAACCAAGTCTCAGAGCAAACTTGGCAGACGAATATGACCTTTTACGATTATTTGGTGGCTAATAATATCGCGCCGTTAATTTTGGCTGAACTTGACGATGAAACTTACGGCGAGCTCAAAACTATCGGCGATAAGACGCAATTTTACGAGCACAGAGACGCGGAGACGGGCGTGTTATTGCACGCGTTGATTCCTATCAGAGAGGAGCAGCAAATTTCGCTCTATAGGATCGCGCCGAACGACGAGGAAATTTACGCGGCGCAAAACTTCCCGCGCGCCTACAGTTTAGCGGCGGAGGAGCCTAAAAAAGAGACGCCGCAGGAGAACGCGAAAAAATATAAAATTGAGATCGTGCCGATCAAATATATGATCGTTAACGAGACTTTGCACACGCGGATTCAAAACTCTATTCAAGTGGATTTGCGCGAAATTACCGGCAATAACAAACTTTCCACCGAGCTTTCGGCGATCTACGACACACGCGTAGATTTTCGCCGAGATGTCCAGCGAAACGACTCAATCGCCGCGATCTATGATCGCAAAATCCGTCTCGGGCGCACTTGGGGGGCGATCTTAGTGCATTCGGCGTTTTTGGAGCTCCGCAAAAATCGCATTTACGCATTTTACCGCCAAGAGGACGAAGCCTACTACGACGACATCGGCAACACATTATTAAGTATGTTTATTGAACGCCCGATTGAATACGCGCGGGTAACGAGCGGCTATATGCCGGGCGGCAGAATGCACCCGATATACGGCTATGAGCGTCCGCACTTGGGCGTGGATTTCGCCGCGCCGACAGGCACGCCCGTTTATAGCGTAGGAGACGGCACCGTGCGTTTTGCCGGTTGCCAAAAATCGTGCGATCAAGGTTACGGCAAAGTGGTGGTAGTAGAACACCGCAACGGTTGGGAGACTCGTTACGCGCACTTAAACGGCTTCTCCAAAATTTCGGGCGGATCGCGCGTGAAACAAGGGCAACTGATAGGTTATGTCGGGAGCAGCGGCGTTACCACAGGATCGCACGTGCACTTTGAAGTGCGCAAAGGCGGCGGTCCGACCAATCCGCTCTCGCTCCGCAATGTGCGCAAAGACGGGCTGAAAAACGAAGAAAAAGTCGCGTTCCTGAAAAAAGCCCGCGATCTGAAAGCCACGATCGACTACGTCGCGCTCAAAAACAGCAACGGCGTTACGCGCCTCTCGGCGACATTCCACAACGAGATGAAAAAGAGGGCGACGCAAAACTAATGCGCTTTCTCTTTCACGCGCAAGCTGGCGAAAGCTCTCTTGTTTTAGGCGGCGCGGACTCAGCCGCTTTGCATATTAAAGCCCTGCGCTTGCAAGCTGGGTCGCGCGTAAATCTCAGAAATTTAGCGGACGATAATTTATACGAATACGAGATCGCCCTGCTTGATCGCCGAAAAGCCGTATTGAATTTGCTTAGCTCGCGGCGCGAGATCGTTTTGGGCGGCGGCGGCGCTTTGGCGTGGTTTGTAACCGATCCCAAGACGATTGAAAAAACTCTGCCGTTTTTAAACGAGTTAGGAGTCGGTAAGTTAAATTTGGTTTGGGGCGAGAGATCGCAGGGTAATTTTCGCCTCGATTTGACGCGCTTCGATCGCATTGTCGCCGCTTCGTGCGAACAGTGCGGCAGATCGCGCAAAATGATCGTAGCGGAGGCGAAGTTAGCGGATTTGACTTCGGCTTCGGCGGATTTGGCGGTTTTGGACTTTGGCGGCGAGGTTTTGACGAGCTCTAATAAAACGCGGATCGCAAATAAGACGATCGTAATCGGCGCGGAGGGCGGATTTGGCGCGCGCGATCTGGAACTTTTGACGCCTTTTCCTAAATTTTCGCTTGGCGGCGCGCTAATTTTGCGCTCCGAAACCGCCGCGATCTACGCCGCGACGCTTATCTAAAAGTCAAAGAGCGTCTTTTCGGCAAATTTTCCCGCTTTTTCGGCAAGTTTTGATGTCGTAAAACCGTTGATTTCGGAGCACGAAAATTCGCTGTTTTGCGCTTTTGCTTGATTAGCGATCTTGTAAAACCACTCAGGATCGGCTCTCCTAGCTCTTTGCCCGCTTTCGGCGCCCGCGATCACCCAATTTATTCCCGCGAGGTTTAGATCGCCTAAATCTTCCAGCAAAGGCTCGCAGCAGATAAATCTGCCCGCCGCGTTAATTTCGCGCAAAATTTGGAGTCTGTATTTCGCGGCGCGGTTCTCGATCGTTACCCCAAGCCACAAGTTGCGAGGCGCGTCGCGAGCTGTGAAAAACTCCGCCATTCGTTCGGCGCGTTTTGTGAGCAAATAGTAGCGATGGCGCGGCGTTTGGCGCATTACGGCGAGAATACGATCTAAAAATTCATCTGTCGCCGCCGAATGAAAAATGTCCGCCATTGAGCACATAAAAATCCCGCGCGGTTTGCGCCAGCCAAAGGGCTCTGCAAGAGCTTTTTCGTGAAGCGTTACCGCAAAGCCAAAGCGGTATTTCGGCGCGCCGATCTCTCGCAATCTCAAAGCCATAGCTTTGGCGTAGCAATTAGCGCAACCGGCGGAAAATTTATCGCAACCCGTTACGGGATTCCAGCTTTTGTTTATCGTAGGCGCGGACATAATGATATTTTAATCACATTTTCGCCACAATCGCGCTATAAATTATCGCGCAAATTCGCAAGGAGACGATTATGTATAAGACGTTGCTTATATTGCTCTCGGCGTTCGCGCTTCTCGCTTGCTCTAATGGCGGCGGCGATTCGGATTATTGCTCTGACGGGCAATGGATGGGATACAAAGACTCAAACGATATTTTCGCGAACTTTGCGCCCTTTGCCTATCCATACGAGAGAGAAGATCAGCTGCAAGGTTGCGGCGTTTTTGCGTTGCAAAGGGAATATAGATCAACTGTCGTGCCAAATATAGATGTGAAATTCGAGAGCTATAAGAACGACTTGTATTTTAAATACTTTACGTGCGATCCAACAATCACGCGCTCAGACTACTACGGGACTTTTACATATTACCGTTGCGCCAAGAGCGATTCATATCGCCGCTATACTTGGGAGGCGCGGCACTATTTAGGGTACAACTCAGTGGCGATCTGGACGGAGGAGCGGCAATAATCTAGCGGAGCTGTAAAGAATGATGTCGCCCCGTACTAAACCCGACCTTTCGCGTTCATCATAACACCGTTATCGCCTATCGCATAGTCTTTGCGTTCGCTTTCCTTGTGGGTCATCGGTTGGACGTAACGCTTACGCTTCCAAGCGTTCGGCGGGTACAAAGCGAGCCAAAAAGAGGGCTCTCGCGATGGCGCGCCTTGTTGCGGCGCGCGGCGCAATCGTCTCGGCATAAATGAATAATATATATTTGAATATGCGGATAAAACCATAAACTCATCTAAAGTTACATATTTCATAACCGCGCCCTTTGTTGTTTTTGAGCGTGAAATATGGCGCGGCTAATTTACAAGTAAATTTAAGCTGTTTTTTCTATTTCTGAAAATAAATTTGGTTTTATAATTAGAATAATTTTATTAATAACTATTTTATTTTAATAAAAATTTTCTATCTCAAAAAGCAAACGTTAGCAACGATCGCGCCTAAACTTAATAATAATATATGGCGTAACTATTAAACATTAGTCATAAGCTACTTTTACAAGCGATCAAAAATAGCCATCGAAGCCAGTTATAGCCATAAAAACACGAAAATTAAAATGATCCGCGCAAAGTTCGTAAAGCAACATAAATTCTAAAATCTTTGGATATAAAAATAAAAGAAAATAATAAAGAAAGAAAAACTATGTTCCTTATGAAAATTCAGTAGAGCAAAAAAAATATTGTATGTGTGGCGCAGAGTGTGGTACGCTCACCTCACCTTATAAAAGGAGTTTTAACTCCAAATCCAAAGAAAGGGGTGTAATATGCAAACTCAAACCCATATAAAAAGTTTGTCACATAGCGAAGCGGCGCGACTGGCGCACAGGAAGCTCGCTTTGTTTGGGGTAAAATCGGCTGGCGGCGGACTCGGCAGATTCAGCGGGGATCGCGCTGGTTTAACGCCGAATTTAGCGAAAGACGCCGCGTTTTGCGATAATAAAGCGGGCGGGGCGACTTATATTCTTTCGTTTCGGCAAAGAGCGAACGCTCGCCAAAAAGCGAACGCCCGCCAACGCGAGATCGCGGAGCGCGGTGACAAGCTAGCAAAGCGCAAGACAAGCCGCGCGGAAGCCCGCAATGACGCTAGCGACGGCAGTAGGCGCGCGCGCGATAGCAAATCAGGATTTCTAGCCGCGACTATTTTAATGTTGCTTTCTATCTTCGCGATCTTGCCTTGCGAGGCTTTAGCGGCGGAGACGATCAGACTCGGCGAAAGCTGCAAAGACTTAAAAGCGCAAGGCAAGACGAGCCAAGACGGGTTCTTCTTAATAGATCCAGACGGCGCGAAAGCGAACGGTTTCGAGCCGTTTGAGGTTTATTGCGAAAATATGGGCGGCGGATACAACCCTAGCGATTCCTCTACTTTCCCAGTAGATTACCTGCCGTTGCCGTTCCAGAGCGATTACAGCAACTTCCGCTTTGTCAGCGGGATAGGGAATCAATACTATCGCCCCGCGCGGAAAGAGGCGATCCCGATGTTGCCTGTGGCGGAGTATGACCGCTCTACTCGATCTATTAAAGTGAATTTGAGCGGCAAGTTTATTAGTTCTGGGTCGGGCGCAAGCTTTAGCAACTTGAACTTACAGGGTACGCCGTTCTATATAGACAGAAATAAGAGCAGTTTTAGCTCCGCTTGCGGCGCCCGACCCGGTTTCACTCAATCAGGCGGAAGCAGTCTTATTTTGGGTATGAACGATCAGATAATGAAGGTCAACCCAGCCGTCAGTAGTATATCGTCTTGCCAGCCGACCGCGCTTGTCTTGACGCAGTTAAACGATTACACATACGAGTCTGACGGCAACGAAGAAGTGCGCGGGAATAAAATTGAGGTAGATTGCGGCGGCAATTGTAACGTCTCAAAAGGCGCGAAGCAAACGGGCGGCAAGACCGGAAAGGACTCGGATAACAATATGCGTTATTCTTTTGAGTCGTGCAAACAACTCAACGAAAACAAACATAAGGGCAAGCTCCCCAGCGGACACTACTATCTGAGTCCCTTTGATAAAAACTCCAAGCGCTTAACCAATCTGGGAAAAGGCACGATTGAGCAACGTCCGTTCGTCGCCTACTGCGACAAAACGACCACAGAGGGCGAAAACGGCGGTATGATGACGATGTTTATCGCGCTGGACGCTAACGAGACCTTTAATGTCGCGGACTTGTTGCCGCGCGAGCAAGATAGCTGCTCGCAGCTTGGCTTGGCGTTCTTTGTGCCTGTTACGCAACCTATATTCGAAGACGTGCGCAAACAGCTCTTACGCCGCAAAAACGGCTCCAACGGCAGAGCGGGCTGGCGCGATTATCTCGGTAGCTATAACGATATGCGGGCAATTTTCTTTCCGGGTAAAAAATACTTTGTAGAGAGCATAGGCGTTAACGACTTCTGGCCCTACGGACCGCTGGGAATTTACGCGAGCAAGTATCAGCAGAACGGCAAAGTGGTTACTCTCTCTCCGGGCGACAAACTTCCAGCGGGCACGACCCTTTTGGGCAAAGAGGACTGCCGCGACGGCGGAGGCACGTACGATTCGGCTTGCGATGTGCCTATGTATTCGGCTAATTACAATCAAAAGAGCCAGAGCGCGGGACTCGGGCAAAGACCGCGCTTTGTGCCGGGCTGGACATTGGGCGATCGCGGTTTCCAGTCTATCTTTGAGACGCTGGGCATTAGAGAGAATCAATACGATCGCCGATACGAGAAAGACCCTAGCCAGTGGGGCGATGTGGTTACTTGGTGGTGGGCGTCTGATTTCTCTTGCGGCGCGCCTCACCATAAAACCGGCAAAATCCGTCCGAAAAAGGTATTCTGGCTCAACAAAGACTTAGACAGCGTCAAAACAAGCGACGGCAGAAGTTTGCGCGATCTCCCGCCCACCTACTTTGTGAGGAACATCGGTAATTACAGCAGTATGCCTCAGACGGAGCCTAACGGCAACTATAACCCGGGCGACTGGATGGATTATGTAGCGGATAATGACGGCAATATCTTCCACTGCGACGACTCCCGTCGTTACCCGCTGAACGACTTGCCAGCGATAGGCGATTCTCGTGTGAACGAGGCGGGCTACTCTTATGTACACTACACCTGCCTTAGCAAGGATAGTTACACCAGTATGAACTTTAGAAAAGGCGTCGAGATCAAAGGCGTGAACGCGTGGGACGGCAACGCAGAAACTCACTCCAAAGCCAATAGGGAACGCGCTAGCGCGTTAAACGCTCGCCTCTTCACAAAAGAGATCGGCGAGCCCGCGGTAATCCGCGTGGGCGGCATAGATCAGGAGCAGAAATTCAGCGCGATGATGTGCTCTAGGATCGTAGAGGAGGTTCAAGGCAGAAACGGCGTCGTCGCGTACAATCCGATCAGCGATTGGAACGCTTCGTTCTCTTATGACGAGGCGCAGGAGAATTTGCGCACAAACGCGGCGGAGGGAGCGGATTTCGGTCAGGTTACTCTATTTCCGAAAAAAGCCGTTAAAAACGCGCGCATTGAAACGCGCTATGTCCTTGCCGATGTGGCGGAAGTGGATATGACTACGATCGGAAGCGATTGGAACTCTCGCGCAGCGGCGTTCGCAAATGCCGCAAACGGCGGATATAAATGCGCGGGCAACACAGACGCCGACTTTGAAACGCCCGAAAAGTGGTCTAAATTCACCAACGAGAGTACTCTTGTGAATGTCTCGCTGGATAGCTTCGCCGTGAAACCGCGATACTTTGAGCTCTCCTATGTTAATAAGGGCGGCTCAATAGCGGATACGGCGCCGTATCTGATCGCCGAAGTAAAATACCAAAACAATCCCTCCGCGCTGGTAAGCGGCGTTAGCGGTATGACAAACGGCGGCTTTGTTTTGGGCGCGCCGATCCCGACAAGCGCGAACCGAAATTTCAAAGCGTTGGGCTACAACCAGAATTCGGCAAGCGGAGCTATCGTTATGAGCCCCGCTTGGAACGAGAACTTAGGTCAGCCAAATCAGGCAATAATAAAAGGCGATTCGGGAGCTAACTTTGTAGACGGCTTGAGCGATCTCAACATTACATTCGCCGATGTCGGGGTATTCTATTTAATAGTTGAGGATAGCGCTTGGACAAGCGCGGATCAGGCTGCCGACTGCTTTATGGCTAACGATAACACTATGCCGACGATAGTCAAGAGCGGCAACGCGCACTATATAAACACTGCCAATCGTCCGGAGAGCGGCAGAAACGGAAGCTCGGATAGAGAAGCCGATTACAAGATCGGGTGCTCCATAGGCGGCGCGGGCGTTATTAACCAAAACAGTAAATTCGTAGCCGGAGCTACGAGACAACTTTTGCGATCTGGTCTGAGCCGCTTTGCCGTAACAGACCTCAATTTTAGCTCGCCTCTCGTATTCTCTAACGAAAGCGATAAGAATATGTGGGCGTATTATTCGGGCACGACGAACGAGTCCGCTATCAAAATAACCGGCAGGATAGAAGCTTTAGGCGCGGCGGGCGGCGTGATGCGCAACTATACGGAGGGCAACTACAGCCTGCCGACTCGGACGCGCGAAGAGGATCCAAACTCCGGCGGCTTGTATTTTGTGGTCTCAGGCAAAAATACTTCTTGCGCTAACAGGAAAGATCTATTCTGCGAACTGATCTACCCGAATACAAACGAGTGGTATTTCAGCCAGAAGAACATTAACGACAAAGATTGGGATCTGGGCAAGGCGGATCTCAATACAATGTGGAATTTCACGCGCAGAACAACGCCGATGTTGCCGACGCACCTCAAAGCCGCTAACGAGGACTTCAACGTTACGATCGTTGAGGATAACAGGTCGGTTTCGAAAGATCGCCAAATTAACGAAAAATCTGTAACGGGCGGTATTACTTGGAACGGCAAGGAGGAAAGTGAAAACCGCACCAAAGCCAATGTGGGACAGATCACCTTTGTCTATGGCAGGGCGAATGTTCACGATGTGGTTTCCTATACGGAAGAGGCGTATTTGACCTACTCGATAGACTATTACAATCCGTCAGATTCGAGTCAGGCTAACGCGGGCTTTAATCGCCCCTTGCCAAGCACGGCTTCGACAGGCGTAGGCTCGGCGGGTTGGGCTAGAATAGTCGCTAACTCTGGCAGTCCGAAACAAGCCTTTGACGGAACTTCTGAGGCGAACTTTAGCGTCCAAGTCGAATCGAAAAAAGTCGGAGTAGATATAAATATCTTGTATTCGCCGTATGCCGGCGGTAAGGCTACCGCGACAAATATCAAATTGCACGAGCAAAAGGGCGTTGCGGCTAGCGGCAGCAAGGATTTCCGAGTGGAATACAAAGATGGTATGCAAGACAGGAAGCGCGACTTTATTTCGCACCTCTCCGTGCCGACGTATCTGTGGTATAGACCGAGTATGAAACCGTATAAGGACATTAGACTCAATATGGGGACTATCGGTAATAATCTCAGCGCGTACGAGCACCCGACGGGCAAAGTTACATTCCTCAAACCCGAGCGGGATAAGTGGATCGGCATGGGTGAAACGCAGAGCAGATACTTTAAGGACGACGCGAACGAAAGTAAAGTTCCCCAGCGAGTCTGGTGGTAACGTTTTTGCCCCCTCTTTTGCGAGGGGGATCGCGTTTCGCGAATAGGCGGGAATCTCCATTTCCCGCCGTTATATTTTTTTCAAACCTGTTAATTCGTAATTTTTTGGGCTATTCGCAAGCAAATTTAAGTTGTTTGCCCGCTTTCTTAAAATAAAATTTGGTTTATAATCAGCATAATTTTATTAATAGTAATTTTATTTTAATAAAAATTATCTATCATAAAAAAAATTATTAACAATAATTTCGCCGTAAACTTAAAATTATATACAGCGCAACTATTAAATATTAGCCATAAGCGACTTTCGCAAGCAATCAAAGATAGGCGTTCAAGCTAGTTATAGCCGAGATTCGTCGCGAAATTCGCAAAGCGAAATAAAGTTAAAAATCTTTAAATATAAAAATACAATAAAATAAAATAGTTAAAAAAAATATATATATTACTTAGTTAAATTTATTATAGTAAAAAAAATATTGTAAGTATAGTTTAAAGTGTGCTACATTCACCTTTCTTAAAAAGGATAGTTTAAGCTTTAAGCTCAAGAAAGGGGTGTAAGATGCAAACCCAAACCCATACGGAAGGTTTAGCAGATAGCGAAACGGCGCGGCTCGAGCGTGGCACGCCCGCTTCATTCGCGGCAAAATCGACTGACGGCAAGCTCGGCAAATTCAGCAAATTTAGCGGGGATCGCGCTGGTTTAACGCCGAATTTCGCGAAAGACGCCGCGTTTTGCGATAATAAAGCGGACGGGGCGACTTGCCCCCTTTCTTTTTGGCAAAGAGCAAAGGCTCGGCAAAAAGCGGACGTTCGTCAACGCGAGATCGCGGAGCATAGCGACAACTCCGCAAAGCGAAAGACAAGCCGCGGAAAAGCCCGCAATGACAGCAATGGCGGCAGACGCGCGCGCGGTAGCAAAACAGGATTTCTAGCCGCGACTATTTTAATGGCGCTTTATATCTTCGCGATCTTGCCTTGCGAGGCTTTGGCTATCGGCAACATAAGCTCGAAAGTTAGATTTAGCGCGTGGGGTTACGCCACCGACAACTACACGATACAAACGGGAAACTATCTTTTGCCAGATACGATCAAAGTCGCCAAAGGCGCGATCGTGCCTTTCCGCCTTGACTTCACGATCGGCAGCGGCAGCGCGTTGAATTTCGGCTGTACCCGCGTAACGATCAGAGGGACCGGCACAAACAACTATAAAACTTTCTACAATAATATAAATTGGACGGCGACTGGCGCATCCAACTATATATCATTCACAAACAACGCTGTAAATAGCGCGAACGTAGGCGGCAGAATGTTGCTCGCGCCTACTAATACGGGCACTTATGACCTGTTTGTTGAATATTTTCAAGGCGATTCGTCGCCGAGCGGGGATTGCGCGGGGACGAAAATCAACGATCAAATGCTCAACGCCGTTTTGCAAGTCGTGGATAATCACGGATCGTCAAACTATTCGATCAATGTAGTGCCGCTTCGCGTAGCCTTCGGTTTCTCCACAGGCTATACATCATTCACCAACACAGACGGCACGGCTTATCAAGGCAACAGCAACGTAAGATACAACCCAAGCGCGGCTGTCGTGCCCTTAAAAGTTTCGCGCGGTCAAAAGTTATCTTATAGGCTCGATACATTAGTAAGCCGCACAGGGACGCACACCGGTACGGACGGCGGCGATCGCGACAAAGTCTGGAATTGTATGGAAGCGGATATCGTAAATATCAATAATACCCGCGTTTGGCACGACGCGCCCAATTGGTATAACAACGCGCACGAAACCACATCTACTACGCAAGCTACTTCCGCAAACGGCGCGAGTGATTTTCGGCAAATAACTGTGCCGTATGCGGCGACTGCGGGCGGCAAATATACGGTGCGCTTTAGATTTTACGACAACAGAAACGGCGGCGCCAGCACAGTTGCCGACAACTCCACAGGCGTTACGGGCGATCGCAGGTGCAATGGGGCGTTATTTCAAACATTGGAAATTCCAAACGCCATTGAAATTATAAACAGCGCGGTGGAGATAAGAGATATTCAAACAGCCTATCTCAAGGACGACAACCCAACTTTTAGTCTAGCGGTCGATCCCGTGCTTTCCCCAATCACCTACAACGGCACCTATACCGAAAAGTTCCATACACCGCAATATACGGTGGGAAATCAGGAGCCGCTTATTTGGGCGCGCGTTTGGGGCTACGTGCGGAGTACGGGAATAAGCAATTCCAACGCGAATAATTGGGGTTGCGTGCAGGTTAAAGTCCTAAACGCTTCTACCAAATGGGACGACGAACAAGTTTCAACGGTATATGGAACAACATTGCTCACTCCAGGATGGGGGGCGAGCAATACTTTGAGAGGAAATTATATCCTGCAATTCTACGCGCCCAAAGAGCCGGGCGAATACGATGTGCAATACGATTTTTATCACGGCTATGAGATAACGGGAAGCGGCGCTAGCCGCCGCTGCAGAGGGAATCAGATCGGCAGCTACATTGACTATAAGGCGATCAAAGTAAATTATGTCGCCGAATACTCCAGTAGTTTCAAGCAAGTTCACAGAGAAATGCTACACGGCGACATTGCGGCGATTGGCAACTCGGTTATGTGCGTACCATCTACGCAAGGGGATCGCTACTACAACCACAGCAGAAACACCGGCAGATGGGACAAGACCGGCGGGAGTCGCGGCAACAATAATATAGGCGTCTGCGCCGATCCGCAATTTATGGGTTATGACGATTACAACAATTGGAATCTCAAATACATTAACTTTAAACCGGGTCAACAGGCGACCGATCCCGTAGAGGCGCACCCGAGCGAAAGCAGGAGCGGCTCTACTTTGGATATTCCCGAGGACGCCACGATCACATACGCTAGGCTCTATTGGATAGGTCGTCTCGCGAGCGGTAATAACGCCTTTACCACCTACAATAGCCCGGCGATGGGCAATTGCAATAGTGTATTCACCAACGAGAGCAACGCGGCTAATAATCTGGAGCAGACTAAGAGCGTTACTTTGGAGACGCCATTTGGCTTCACGACCGCGCTGCGAGCGGATCGCACATACATCAACCTCTTTGAGAGTAACTGCAACTACTCCAACAGCGTGGATTTGACTTGGCTTTTGAAGGACAAAAAGGCGAACGAAGTGAACGGCGCGTATTTCGTAAGCGGCGTTAAAACCCGCAGAAACGGCGGTCCATACGCCACTCACGGCAGCTGGACGCTTGTCGTTAGCTACAAACAGAGCAAAACCGTCTATGACCAAAGAGGCTACGCTATGGAAGTGCCCTCCGCGCCGCCTAGAATAGTAACCCTTTACGATATCTATGAGGGGACTGAATCCAACGGTCATGCTATTGCGCTAGACGGCTTTAGGACTCCGCGCGGAGGCGACGTGAACTCCACTTTGATCGTGATGGGCAGCAACGGCGAATCGCAATCGGACGACAGGCTTTGTATAAATACCCACATGCCCCCGGCGCACCACAATCAATGGCCCCGCAACGGCAGGAGCAATTGGAAACCCGGCGACGCTACTGGCGGATGGAGGCATTGCGGCAGCAGAGACCTCTTGGGCAACTACATACAGCACTTTTATATGTATAGCATAGAAGCCATTCAAACAAGCGGCGCGAAAGGCAGATACAGACACATATTCCCTTATGATTACGGGCACGAGGCGTATCGCAAAATGAAAAACATAGACCACGCCAACTACGCCACGAGGGATTCAAATTTAGATCCCGCCGATAGCCAATGGTATAGCGGCTTCGCAGCCTCGTCTAACTTCGGCATTACCCGCAGACCCGCGGAATACAAAAACTCCATTTCGGGCTATCAGCCCAAACTGGACTATGTAGATACCTCGTGGGGTAGAATATATCAGCATTGGGAAAGTTTTGAAAACGGCGCGGATAACGCCTTTCAATCTACTGTGAGCGTGGGTCCCGTCGGCAGGGGGAAATTTCCAAAAGGGCAATACCCCACATTTAGCGCGTATGGCAACAAGACCTATGGAACCCTTAAATATCCTACGGCTGAGCCTAGCGTGCTAATGGGCAGCAATTACCGTAACTCCAGGACGCCTCAAGGCTATCCATATATAGATCGCGGCGATCCAGAGGGGCGCGGCGGGCAAGATGTGCCTGACGTGGGCGAAGTTATAATCGGCTATGACCTGCATACCTATTATTTACACAACCATTTAGGCAACGATCAGAACGAAACTTATGTGATCATAGACGGCTACAACAACTGGTTTCAGTTGGCGTATTTCGGTTTCTCCACTATGATCTACGCGCCTGAGTTCGGCAATAGCTTCCGCAAAGAAGCGAATGTGAGCTACAGCCCAGGGAGCGGCACTTGCGGCGCGGACGGCGCGCCGAACTTAGAGGACGCGAATGTAACCTACAAAATTTCGTTTAACAACAGCGGTAAAGAGCCCGCGAATAGCGCTATTATCTTTGACGACTTTGAAGATAACGGCATTAAAGAGTTTTTTGATATGAACTCTATCAGGAATGTCAGTATCAAACGAACTCGCTGGGCGATCAGAAGCGGCGGCGCGCAAAACTCGGTTGATCCGGTGGTGAACTGCGATATGAACGCCACGGCGGTTTTCTGCACGATCACTACGGTTGAGAGCGGCATTGATCCCGTAGAGCAAGGAATGACAAGCAAACCTGCCAGCGTGCGGCAAGCGGATTGGGATAGTTGCTTTGCCGACAGGAGAGACTCAAACATCTCCGGCGAGTTTTTCGGCTGCGGAGACGCCTTTGAGATGGAATTTACGATCAGCGTCGCTAAAACTATTACGATCGTAGACGACGTTGACGTCTTAAACGAGGCGAAGATCAGATACTACAACGCGAGTATGGGCGATCTCGCGATTGAGGAATCCGCGAGAAGCCGCGTAGGTTTCGCGGGGACGATCTGCCACAGCGAAAACTGCAAATACCTAAAAGCTCAAGCGGCTCGCGAGGGCAAGGCGATCAAAGACGGATTCTTCTTAGTCGATCCGGACAATACGCGCCCGAATGGTATTGAGCCGATTGAGGTTTATTGCGAAAATATGAGCGGTAAATACGATCCCAAAGACCCCTCTACTTTCCCAGTAGATTATCTGCCGTTGCCGTTCCAGAGCGATTACAGCAACTTCCGCTTTGTTACTATGCAAGGGAAGCAATACTATCGCCCCGCGCAGAAAGTTGCGATCCCGATGTTGCCTTTAGCGGAGCTTGACCGTACCGATTCGAAATTTGCGCGATCGTTTAGAGTGGATTTGAACGGCAAGTTTATTAGCTACGCGTCGGGCGGAACCCCTATCGCCGGCTTTAGCAACTTGAATTTGCAGGGTACGTCTTTCTATATAGACAGAGATAAGAGCAGCTTTAGTCCCAGTTGCGGCGGTAAAACTCCTTTCACGCAAGCGGTTAGAAGCGGCGTTATCTTGGGTATGAACGATCAGATAATGAAGATCAATCCAAACGGCGACTCATATCAACAGTCTTGCCAGCCGACGATGCTTGTATTAACGCAATTAAGCGATTATAGATACGAGTATGACGGCAACGAGGGAGTGCGCGGAAATAAAATTGAAGTAGACTGCGAAAGCGATTGCAAAGCCTCAAAAGGCGCTGATCCGACGGGCGGCAAGATCGGCAACGCCTCGGGCAACGCTCAACGTTACTCCTTTGAGTCGTGCAAACAGCTCAACGAAAGCCCAAAAAATAAGGGCAAGCTCCAAAGCGGGCACTACTATGTGAGCCCCCTTGAGAAAAACTCCAAGCGCTTAACCGATCTGGAAAAACGTACGATCGAGCAACGTCCGTTCGTCGCCTACTGCGATACAACAACGGTGCTAGATGACGAAACTGGCGGTATGATGACGATGTTTGTCGCGCTGGACGCTAACGAAACCTTTAATGTTTCGGATTTGTTGCCGCGCGAGCAAGATAGTTGTTCGCAGCTTGGCTTAGCGTTCTTTGTGCCGGTTACGCAACCTATATTTGAGGACGTGCGCAAACAGCTCTTAAAACGTAAATCATCAGGCTCTGACGGCAGAGCGGGCTGGCGCGACTATCTCGGTACCTACAACGATATGCGGGGAATTTTCTTCCCGGGTAAAAAATACTTTGTGGAGGATATAGGGAATAACGCTTTCTGGCCCTACGGACCGCTTGGGATTTACTCGGTCAAGTTTGAGAAAGACGGCAAAATCATTACTGTCGAAAATCCGGTGCCGGGACAAGGCGCTCCAGGCGGCGCGACCCTTTTGGGTAAGGAAGACTGCCGCTATGGCGGCGGCACGTACGATTCGGCTTGCGATGTGCCTATGTATTCGGCTGATTACAATGAAAAGAGTACGAGTATGGGCGCCGCGAGAAGGCCGCGCTTCGTGCCGGGCTGGACGCTAGGCGATCGCGGCTTCCAATCTATCTTTGAAAAGCTGGGCATTAAAGAGAATCAATACGATCGCCGATACGAGGGCAAGCCTGACGAGTGGGGCGATGTGGTTACTTGGTGGTGGATCTCGGATTACTCTTGCGGCAGATCTCACATTAAGAGCGGCAAAATCCGCCCGAAAAAGGTATTCTGGATGGGCAATAAAGACCTAGACAACATCAGCTATGGCGGTAAAAAGTTACGCGATCTGCCGCGCGACTTCTTTATAGCGAATACTTATTATCCAGACACCTACAACTATCCGCCTCAGGGACCTATGGCGCAAGCGGGGCTGGCGGATAACTCGCCGTCTAGGCTACCGTTTAGGACTAACCCGATGCCTCAGACGGAGCCTAACGGCAACTATCGCCCGGGCGATTGGCTTGATTATGTAGCGGACGAAGACGGCAATATCTTCCACTGCGACGACTCTATGCGTTACCCGCTGAATGATTTGCCCGCGCTAAACAGCCCTCTTGTGGACGAAGCGGGTTACTCGTATGTACACTACACCTGCCTTAGCAAGGATAGTTACACCGCTATGAACTTCGGCAAAGCCACCGAGATTAAAGGCATTGGTGCGTGGGACGGCAACGAAAACACTCACGCCAGAGCCAACGCGGATCGCGCCGATGTAAATAATGTGCGCCTCTTCACAAAAGAGATCGGCGAGCCCGCGATAATCCGCGTGGGCGGCATAGATACGAATCAGAAATTCAGCGCGATGATGTGCTCTAGGATCGTAGAGGAGGTTCAAGACAAAAGCGGGAACATCCTTTCATACAATCCGATCAGCGATTGGAACGCCTCATTCTCTTATGAAGACGCGCTGGTGAATGTGCGCGCAGACGGGGCGGAAGGAGCGGATTTCGGTCAGGTTGTCCTGTTTCCGCAGAGAGCCGTTAGACACGCTCGCATTGAAACGCGCTATGTCCTTGCCGAAGTGGCGGGAGTGGATATGGCTACGAACAACGATGCGGCTTCTCGCCTAACGGCGTTCGCAAGCGGTGAAAACGGCGGATATAAATGCACGGGCAACACAGACGAAGACTTTGAAACGCCCGATAAGTGGTCTAAATTCACCGATAACGACACCCTTTCGGAGCTCTCGCTGGATAACTTCGCCGTGAAACCGCGATACTTTGAGCTCGCTCATATTAAGAACGGCGCGGTAGCGAACGCGGATACAGGCTCGTATGTGATCGCCGAAGTAGATTACATAAACGATCCTTCCGTGTTGGTAAGCGGCATTGAGGGTATGACAAAAGGGGGCTTTGTTTTGGGCGCGCCGATCCCGACAAGCGCGAACGGCAAATTCAGAGCGTTTGGTTACAACCAAAGTTCCGCAAACAGAGCTATCGTTATAAGCCCCGCTTGGAACGAGGATTTGGGTCAGCCGAATCGGGAAATAATACAAGGCGTTCCGGGAGCTAACTTTGTAGACGGCTTGAGCGATCTCAACATTACATTTGCCGATGTCGGGGTATTCTCTTTAATAGTTGAGGATAACTCTTGGACAGCCACCGATCAGTTGTTTAACGACTGCCTTGTAGCCGGCGATCCCAATATGCCCGATACAGTCAAAACCGGCAACGCGCACTATATAAACATTGCCGATCGCCCGACAGGCGGTAGAGAGGGAAGTTCGGATAATGAAGCCGATTACAAGATCGGGTGCTCCATAGGCGGCAAAGGCGTTAAGCGAGGCGACAAGTTTATAGCCGGAGCTACGGAGCAACTTTTGCGATCTGGTCTGAGCCACTTTGCCGTAACAGGTCTCACTTTCGATTCGCCATTGCAGTTCTCTTCAGGAAGCGATAAGAATATGTGGGCGTATTATTCAGGCGATACGAACGAGTCCTTTATTAGAGTAACCGGCGAGGTAGTGGCTCGCGGCGCGAAAGGCAAGACGATGCGCAACTATACGGAGGGCAACTACAGCTTGCCGACTTTGAAGCGCACGGATTCATATCCCGGCTTGTACTTTGTGCTTTCAGGCAACGATACTTGCGCTAACAGGAAAGATCTATTCTGCGATCTGATCTACCCGAATACAAACGAGTGGTATTTCAGCCAGCAGAACATTGAGAGTAAAGATTGGGGTTTGCAACCGGAATTGGCTTCCGCATCTTATAGTAATTTGGAGTTCCAAGGTAAGGCGCAACTCAATACGATGTGGAACTTCACGCGCAGAACAACGCCGATGTTGCCGACGCACCTAAAATCCGCTAATCAGGACTTCAACATCACGATCGTTGAGGATACAACGGATTTGAATGTCGATCGTCAAATTAACGAAAACCCGGTAACGGGCGGCGTTATCTGGAGCGACAAGGCTAACGTTAATGATGAAAACCGCACCACAGCCAATGCGAGCCAGATCACCTTTGTCTATGGCAGGGCGAATGTTCACGATGTGGTTTCTTATACGGAAGAGGCGTATTTGACCTACTCGATAGACTATTACAATCCGTCATCTTCAAACACGGAGGTTAACAATGCGGCTAACGCGGGCTTTAATCACCCCTTGCCGAGCACGGCTTCGACAAGCGTAGGCTCGGCGGGTTGGGCTAGGATACTCGCTAGCTCAGGCGCGCCGAATCAAGCCTTTGACGGAACTTCGGAGGCGAACTTTAGCGTCAAAGTCGAATCGCAAAAAGCTAAAATAAATGATACATGGTATTCGCCGTATTACGGAGGCCTTTTCGTCGAAACGAACATCAAGTTGCACGAACAAAAGGGCGTTGCGGCTGGCGGCAGCAAGGATTTCCGAGTGGAATACAAAGATGGTATGCAAGACAGGAAGCGCGACTTTATTTCGCACCTCTCCGTGCCGACATATCTGTGGTATAAACAGGGTATGAAGCCATACTTGGACATCAGACACAATATAGGCGATATTGATAGTAGTCTGAGGGCGTATGAGCACCCGACGGGTAAAGTTACATTCCTCAAACCTGAAGGGGATAAGTGGATCGGCACGGGCGAAACGAAGGGCAGACACTTTGAGGACGACGCGAACGAAAGTAAAGCTCCCCAGCGAATCTGGTGGTAACGTTTTTGCCCCCTCTTTTATGGGGGGGATCGCGTTTCGCGAATAGGCGGGAATCTCCATTTCCCGCCGTTATGTTTTTTTCAAACTCGTTAATTCGTAATTTTTGGGAATCCTAGCGGCGGAACGTTTTAGTTCAAGCCCATAAACCGATCGCGCTTGCAATGACGATCTTTGCCCGCGCGATCGCAACTTGATTATGCGCCGCGATCTAGGATATGGCGCATAGCGGCGTAAAGCCTCAAATAAAACGGCTTGCCATACCCTATATTTTGCGCGTTCGCGCCTCTTTGTTACGCTACGAACTTGAACGTTCCGCCGTTTTACTATCGCTCAACACTCGTAATGACAATCTCCTCCGCGATCGCGGGTCTAGCCAAAATAGCTAGAGCGCGTCAAACTTTCACTACAATTCGCCAAAAATTTCGGGATAAAAATTGCGTAAATTTCACTCTTGGTTGCCTGTGGCGGCGCTGGCGTTCGCCTCATTCATCTTCCAAACCACCGAATTTGTGCCGATCGGGCTCTTGACGCTCATTAGCGAGGACTTCCAAATGAATCCCGCCGACACGGGCTATGTGATGACTTTCTACGCTTGGACGGTCGCCGCGATCTCGTTGCCGCTCACGATCGCGACCGCCAAAATTGACCGCAAAAAACTCATCATCGCTCTATTTTTAGTCTTTATCGCGAGCCATTACCTCGTTTTCCGCGCGCCGAATTACGAGAGCCTCTTAGCCGCGCGGCTTGGCGTCGCGGCTTCGCACGCTTTGTTCTGGGCGATCGCCGTGCCGCTCGCGGTGCGCGTCGCCCCCGAAAACTCCGCCGCCAAAGCGATCGGCGCGTTGATCGCGGGCGGCTCGATCGCGGCGGTTTTGGGCGTGCCGGGCGGCTCATTTTTAGGCAAAGAGTTCGGCTGGCGCGTAACTTTCGCGGTAATCGGCGCGGTTTCGGCGGCGGTAATGTTCGCCCTCTGGAGGCTTTTGCCCTCGTTGCCCGCCAAAAACAGCGGCTCTTTGCGCAGTCTGCCCGTAATTTTACGCCGCCCCGCGGTTTTGTGGGTTTATGCGATGATCGCGATCGTGGTTTCGGGCGAATTTACCGCGTATATTTATGTGGGTCCGTTTTTTGAGCATTACGGATTTGACAAAGACCACGTGAATTTGCTGCTGCTCGCGGCGGGCGGCGCGGGCTTGCTTGGCAGCTACCTCTACGGCAGGTTCGGCGAAGCGCGCCCGGCGGTTACTTTGATTGCGCCGTTAGTATCGCTGACGGCGATTTTGTTGCTCTTGCGGCTGGCGGCGAGCAGTATGTTTTTCGCGCTGGCGGCGTCGCTTGTGTGGGGGACGGTCGTTGTGATGATCTTTATGAGTTTGCAGGCGAAACTTTTGAACGCGGCAAAAGACGCCGCCGATGTCGCGAACTCAATTTATTCCTCAATTTTTAACGTTGGGATCGGCGCGGGCGCATTTATCGGCTCGCTTGTGTCGCTCAGCACAGGCGCGGAATTTGTAGGCTACGCTGGATCGGCGATCTTGTTTTGCTCGCTTTTATTGTGTTTGCCGATTTTGCGGAGTATCAGATTGCCCGCGAGAGCAAAAAAGTAGAGCTTATATTGATAACTTCTTAGCTTTTTTCACCCGCCGCGCTTTGCGCTAAAACCCTAGCTAGCAACGGCGCGATCCGTCCGTTTATTAAATCACTCCCCAATAATTTTTATCAAAACCCGCTTATCGCGTTTGCCGTCAAATTCACCGTAAAAAATCCGCTCCCAAGTGCCGAAATCTAGCTTGCCCGCCGTAACCGCCGCTACGCACTCGCGCCCCATAATCGCGCGTTTAATATGCGCGTCCGCGTTGTCTTCGTAGCCGTTGTGATCGTATTGCTCATAAGGCTTTTCGGGGGCGAGTTTTTCCAGCCAACGCTCAAAGTCGCGGTGTAAGCCGCTTTCGTCGTCGTTTATAAAGACGCTCGCCGTGATGTGCATTGCGTTAACGAGGCAGAGTCCCTCTCTAATGCCGCTCTCTTTCAGCGCGGCTTCCACTTGCGGCGTGATGTTGATGAACGCGCGGCGCGTAGGCGTGTGAAAAGTGAGTTCTTTGCGAAACGATCTCATCAGCCCTTCTCCGGAAATTTGTCAATAAGGTCAAAGACGCGCGTGGTGAAGTCTATCATCAGGTTCATCATCCACGGCATTGTGAAAATTAGAATCGTCGCCACGATGAGGATTTTCGGCACGAAACTAAGCGTCATTTCGTTGATTTGCGTGGTCGCCTGAAAGACGCTCACGAGAAGACCCGCGACAAGCCCGCCGAGCAGCATCGGCGCGGCGATCATAAGCGCGAGTTTGAATGTTTCCGAAGCCAGACCGATAAGTTGCCCTTCCATAACGCCCATTATAGCAATAGGCGTCAAAAACTTCTCGCGGAAACAAAATTTCCGCCGCGATAAGAAAGTTAATTCCTTATCGCAGAGGAGCTTTGCCGCCCCGCGAAGTAGAAAAACATTATAATTTCTAGTTTTAGGAGAAGGAATGTTTAAGAAAATTATCGTTTTTGTCGTCATTTTCTCTGTCTTGGGCTTGATCGGCGCGGGAGTTGGCGGCATTCTTTACAGCGGCAAGGCGATCGCCGTAGATACCGATCCGCTCATCTACTACAACCCGCAACTCACAACGCAAATTTACGATCAGCGCGGCGAGCTAATCGCTAATGTATTCGGCGATGAGCACCGCCTCTACGCGCCGTTTAACCGTATTCCCTCGCGAATGATCGAGGCGATCGTGGCGATTGAGGACACCGCGTTTTTTGAGCACAGCGGTATAAATATGGACGCGATCCTGCGCGCGTTTATCAAAATGATTCGCGCCGGCAGAAAGGTCGAGGGCGGCAGCACGATCACGCAACAACTCGTAAAAAATATGCTTTTGACCAACAAAAAATCTTTTGATCGCAAGATCGTTGAGGCGATGATCGCAATGCGCGTGGAGCTCCAACTCTCCAAAGAGCAAATTATGGAACGTTACCTCAACGAAATCTCTTTCGGACACGGATATTTCGGCGTGCGCACGGCGGCGAACGGCTACTTCCGTAAAGAGCTAGGCGATCTGACGCTGAAAGAAATCGCGATTTTGGCGGGTTTGCCGCGCGCGCCGAGCTCATACGATCCCACAAGGCGGCTGCCGCAAACTTTAGCCCGCGCGAACACGGTAATTGAACGTATGCGCACATTAGGCTGGATCAGCGAGGAGGAATATAAAGAAGCCGCGCTGGAAATCCCGCAAATTTACAACGATACTTTGACGAAAAACCGCGCCCCATACGCGACAGACGCGATCATATCGCTCCTTAAAACGGATTTCCCCGACATCAAAACAGGCGGTTATGTCGTACATTCCACGATCGATTTGGCGATGCAGCAAGCCGCCGAAGCCGCGCTCAGAAACGGCTATGAGGTCAACGCCGAAAAGGTCGCCAAAGGTTCGGCGGACGAGGTAGGACGTTATTCTAGGCTAAAAGAAGCGCGCCGCAAATACGGCGGCAACGAATCGCTTGACGAGGAGATCGCGCGGATTGAGCGTTATCAGGGAATGGTTATGGAGGAGGAGACTAACGGCTCTGCGAAATATATAATCAACCCAAGCCGCCTCGCCGCGAAATTAGCGTTACTAAACGGCGCGATCGTAACCACGCGCCAGCAAACGGGGGATATTTTAGCGCTGGTCGGCGGCGTGGATTATTCGCGCAGCGTCTTTAACCGCGCGTTTCAGGCAAGGCGACAGCTTGGCAGCGCCTTTAAGCCCTTTGTGTATCTCGCGGCGTTTGATTTGGGCTATTCGCCCGCAAGCCAGATCGCCGACATTACGCGCGTCTTTACAAATAAAAGCAAGGACGGCGAGGAAGAAGTCTGGCGACCTAAAAACTTCGGCAGCGACTATGTGGGTATTATGACCGCGCGCGACGCCGTGATTAACTCGCGCAACCTCGCCACGATCAACTTAGTCGGCGCCGCGGGAATGGATCAAATTTTCGCCAAATTGACCAAATACTTCCCTCCGCCGCCGTTGCCATACGATATGACGATCGCGCTCGGCGCGCACAGCCTAAATTTGCTGGAGTTCGCCGAATATTACAGCGTGATCAGCAACTACGGCGCGAGGACATCCGTTCGCATCGCGACTTCCGTGGAGAACAGAGACGGCTTCGCGAAAAAATACGAAACAAATTCCACGCGCGTAACGACCCCCGATCAGGCGTATTTGATTATAGATGTTTTGCGCGACACCGTTACTCGCGGCACGGGGCGGCGCGCTAAAATCGACAACATTGAGATCGCGGGCAAAACTGGGACTACGAACGATTCGCGCGACGCGTGGTTTGTGGGTTTCACGCCGGATACGCAGACGATCGTCTGGTTCGGCAACGACGACGATACGCCTATGGGCGTTTCGATAACGGGCGGCGTGATCGCCGCGCCGATTTTCGCCGAGTATTACCGCGAAATTTTGAAGGCGCGCCCCGAAGTGCGCCGCAGGTTTGAGAAGCCCGACGGAGTGCGCGAAATGGCGTGGGGCGGCGGCAGAGAGATTTTCACCGAAGTGAGCCGCCCGCCGCGCGAAATTATCGGCGCGAGCGGCGATCCTGACGCGAACGAAAGCGATATTTTATTTTGAGGGCAAAATGGTAGAAGTCGCAGTTAAATCACCCGCGAAAGATATAGTTTTCGCGAATAACCGCCCGCTTGCCGTGATCGCGGGTCCTTGCGCTATGGAGGGCTTAGATTTCGCCTTAAAGACCGCCGAAAAGTTACGCGAAATTTTTGCCGCGCTTGACATTCCGTTCATTTACAAATCAAGTTTCGATAAGGCAAACCGCACGAGCGCGAGCGGTTTTCGCGGCGTGGGAATGGACGAGGGCTTGCGTATTTTAGAGCGCGTGCGGCGCGAAATCGGCGTGGCGGTTTTGACGGATATTCACGAGGAGGGTCAAGCCGCGCCCGCGGCAAAGGTCGTAGATATGTTGCAGACGCCGGCGTTTTTGTGCCGCCAGACGGACTTTATTCAGGCGGCGGCTCGCGCGATGAAGCCCTTAAACATTAAAAAAGGACAATTTCTTTCGCCTTGGGAGATGGAATCCGTGCTGGCGAAAGCGACCGCTACGGGCAACAAGGCGATCGCCCTTTGCGAGCGCGGCGCCGCATTCGGCTACAACAATTTGGTCGTGGATATGCGATCCTTTGCGGTGATGGCGGAGACGAAACATCCCGTAATTTTTGACGCGACTCATTCCGTTCAACTTCCGGGCGCGGGCGCGGGTTGCAGCGGCGGACAGAGAGAATTTGCGCCAGTTTTGGCGCGCGCGGCTGTGGGCGCGGGCATTGCTGGGCTATTTATTGAGACGCACCCCGAGCCAGCTCGCGCGCCGTGCGATGGACCAAATATGATCGCGTTTGCCGATCTGGGCGCGCTTCTTGCGCAATTAAAAGCGATTGACGAGGTTGTGAAACGAAGTTGAAAAAGTTTGCCGCCGTTTTCGGCGCGTTGTTTTTGATCGCGGCTTTCGCGTTGGGCGCGATAGGCGGTTGGATTTGGCTTTTGAATGTTTGCGCTGCGGCGGTTTCGTCTCTATTGGTCGCGGCTTTTTCTTTCGCAAGTTACTCCAAAATGGTCAAAAACGCGGCGCGAGAGAATGACGGCTATTTAACCGCGATTGACGATCCGCATGAACTTTTTGACGAGGACGCGCCGATCGCGGAGAATGGCGCGATTGCCGAAAATACCGCGCCAAACACAGAAAAAGACGCTTCTGAAAAAAATATCGCGCCAAACCCTGAAACAAATGAGATAAATGCGCCAAACACAGAAAAAGACGACGCGCCGCCTCCCAAAAAATTACGATATTTTCTAGGATCGTTCGCGCCGCTTCGTTTAATCGGCTACGGCGTTTTGGCGATCGTAACGATCGCGCTGATCGCAAGCGGGCTATTTGCGCTAGCGCCATTTTTGATCGCGCTTGGAATTTTGCCGCTCTCGGCTCTTTTAAGCGCGGCGATCTTTAAGGAATAAAACTTGCTATAAACAAATAGGATTTCACCACAAAGGCTCAAAGTTGCGAAAACACTTCCTGATTGACACATCGGTAATTCTCGACAACCCCGATAACCTCTACTCGCTCTTCGCGGGCGGCGAAAACGATATTTATATCACGAATGTTGTGCTTGAAGAGCTTGATCGCAAAAAGACCGAGCGCGCCAATGTCGGCTTTTTCGCGCGCGCCTTTTTTCGCACATTTATCGGCAGCAGCGCGAGCGTCGCCAAAAAGCTAAAAGGCGAGGAAAAAGAGGGCGATCACTTCTACGAATTTTTGTGCGATCGCGGGGGCGAAAATCGCCAATTCAAAATTGTCGTGATTCACCGCGAAAATTACGACGCCGAAAACGATCGCAACGACTTAAAAATCGTTGAGATCGCCAAAAGTTACAACCTCAAACTAATCACCAACGATATTTCGCTGAAAATCATCGCTTTAACGCGCGGCGTAAAGACCGAATCGTTCTATGAAGACACCGTCAGCGATTACAAAAATTTGGAATTTTTCCACAAGCAGGGCGCGACGAATGACGACGCGAGCAAGACTGAGTGGGCGCAATACGAGGAGAGCGACGAGAACGGGCGACCGCGCTTTTTCCTGCAAGTGGCGGGACACAAAGAAGAGTGCCACTTTGACAAGCTCTACGACTACAACTCGCTTGTGGTCGCGCCGCATAATTTGGAGCAGAAGTTTATGCTCTCGATTTTGACGCACCCGCAGAATAAAGTAAGCGCGGTGAGCGGCAGTACTGGCAGCGGCAAGACTCTAATGGCTTTGCAAGCGGGGCTGATCTTGTGCGAGCAGGAGATCGTAGATGGGATCGTCTATCTGCGCAACACGATCGAGGCGGTTTCGAGCAACGAAAGATTAGGCTTTAGAGCGGGCGACGAAGAGCGTAAACTGAGTTATTTTATGTATCCGCTTTTCAGCGCGATCAATTTGATTATTGAGGAGTTGCGCAAAAAATCCTTAAAGAACGCGGTGGAATACAGCGGCGATGTGAATACTATGGAGAGCAAAGCCGCCACAAAACGCTTTATGGACAAAAACAACATAGAAATTATGGATTTAGCGCACGCGCGGGGCATTACGATCTCGCGTAAATTCGTGATCTTTGACGAGGCGCAAAACGCCTCGATCGCGGATATTAAGTTGCTCGGCACAAGGCTCGGCAAGGGATCGCGCATCGCGTTTTTGGGCGATTTGGAGCAAGTTGACAACCCGTATTTGACGCAAGATCGCAACGGGCTTGTAACGCTCTTAAAAAAAGCGCATATCAGCGACTTTATCGCGGGAATTCAACTGCGCAACACGATCAGGAGCGATATTTCGCGCTGGTTTGGGCAGAATTTGTAGAGAAACTCTCATTCGATTTGTAACTAAAATTCAAATCTTATTAAAAAACATCATTTGCGCCGAAGCCCGAATGCAGCGGGTTAAGATAGATTCGGCTATAATTATCCCTCATTTTTTGAAAAGGAGGATACTATGAAAAAGGACTTGCACCCCAAACTGGCGGAATGTAGCGTAACCTGCGCCTGCGGCAACACTTTTACGATCAAAAGCGTGAAAGAGTCTATTCGTTTGGATATTTGCGACAAGTGCCACCCCTTTTACACTGGCAGCGAAAAGAGCGTGGATACCACGGGTCGCGTGGAGAAGTTCAACAAAAAGTATGGGCTAGCGTAATTGTTGGTCTTGATACCAACGCCAATCGGCAACATTAACGACCTCTCCCTCCGCGCGATTTACGTGATCGCGGAGGGCGAGATTTTTCTATGCGAAGACACGCGCGTTACGAAAAAACTCATCGCGATCGTTAAAAAGCGTTTTAGCGATCTCCCGCGGCTGAAATTTTGCGAAAATCCAGAATTTTTTTCCGTCCATTCCCACAATGAACAAGAATTTTTAGAGAGCTTAAACCCAGAAATTTTCAAGAAAAATTGCGTTTACGCCAGCGACGCGGGAATGCCTTGCGTCAGCGATCCCGGCTCGAAACTTGTGAGTTTTTGCCAACAAAACAAAATCGGTTACGAAGTTTTGCCGGGCGCGAACGCGGCGATCACAGCGTTTGCCGCGAGCGGTTTTGAGCAAACGCGCTTTATTTTTCACGGATTTTTGCCGCATAAGCGCGAGGCGCGCAAAAAAGAGATGTCGGATGCGTTGAGCCAAAATTTGCCGATAATTTTCTATGAATCGCCGCATAGGATCGCCAATTTCGCCGAGCTTACCCTGCAAATCGCGCCGAACGCTAAAATCGCCGCTTTCAAAGAGATGACGAAACTCCACGAAAACAGGTTTTTCGGCGACGCGGCGGCTTTTTACAACTTCCTCAAAACCAGCAACACCAAAGGCGAATGGACGATCGCGGTCTTTGAGGCGGGCGCAAAATCGCGAAACGGCGAGATCGTAAACGATTTGCTAAATCTCAAAGCGCCGATCAAGCCGCTATCAAAAATCCTCGCCAAACTCACGGGCGAAAAGAGCGCGGTTTGGTATGAGCGTTTAACGCGCAAAAATTAGTCTTTGTAAATTTTGCTAAACTTCATTTCTAAAATTCAACAATTTAAGGAATCCCAATGAAAAAGTCGCTTTTAACGATCTTGCTATGCGCCGCTTGCGCGCTCTCGTTACACGCCGCCGCCAGCTACTACGATCGCGGGCTTTTGCTGATGACGCAGAAAAATTATCGCGCGGCGATCTCGGAGTTCAACAAGGAGCTCAAAGCCCGCCCGCGCAACGGGCTCGCGTTTATTTCGCGCGGCGAGGCTTTCGCGAAAATTGAAAATTACAATATGGCAATCGCGGATTACACAAAAGCGATCGGCATCGGCGGCAAAGCCGCGACTAAAGCGCACCCGCTTCGCGCCGAGGCATACGTCGCGCTGGGCGACTACAAAGCCGCGATTTTGGACTACAACATCGCCATTAATAACTCGCCGAACGCTGAAATTTACTTCGGGCGCGGGGACGCGTATTTCGCGTCGCAAAATTACAAAGCCGCCGCCGATGATTACGCCCGCGCGATGGAAAAGGACAACGCCGCGATCAAAGGCTACTTAAAGCGCGGAAAGGCGTATGTCAGCGCGAGCGAAAACGCAAAAGGGATCAGCGATCTCACGACATATATCAAAAACGACAGCCAGAGCGGCGACGCCTATTTGTATTTGGGGGACGCGTATAGAAACACGGGCGACTCGCAGCGCGCGCTCACAAATTACGCCGAGGCGATCAAGCTTATTCCGCAGTCGCGCGAGCCGTATTCGCATCGCGCGGAGACGTATATGAAAGTCGGCAATAAACAAGGCGCGTTAGCGGACGCGGATAAAGCGGTTTCGCTCGCGCCCAAAGACGCCGCCGTCTATGAACTGCGCAGCAGAATTTACTTGTCAATGGGCAATGAGGAAAAAGCTACGCAAGACGCGCAAAAAGCCTGTGAATTAGGCTCCTGCAAACTCATTAACGAGCTAAACTCGCCCGAAACTAAAAGCAATTGGTGGAAGTTTTAGAAAATCGTATATGCTCCCATTTAGAGAAAAGAGTATGAAATTAGACATTACGGACGATAGCGGATTTATGGCGATTGTCAATGCCGAAAAATACAATACGTTTGTTAATGAAGATTGGGAATTACCCGAACTTTTTGCTAGGTTTCTAGAAGAAATGAACAAGGAAAACTTAATCATTTGGGCAACCGGAATGGAGGGCTGGTGGACAGTTGCGATTTTAGACAAGGCGACTAATAAAAAAGCCTTTCGAGAATTTGACAAATCCATTGTTGTAACAAACGGACGACTATATTTGACCAATTATGAAAATTTGACAATGGCGGCGCAATACGCCTATGAGCAAATTCCCGCAAAACATAATTCAGACCTTTTTATCCCGTTAGATAATGGAAGATATATTTTTACAGTTAGACAAATGTTTGATCCCGAAGATTATGATTATGACCCGGAGGGAAAAGTGGATTTTGAAATTGTCATTAAACTTGGCAACGAACCAACAGGGAAAATAGAAAATGTATTTTGGTGGAACGAAGAAGCATAAAATAAAACCGCAATGAAAAACGAAGAAAAAGAAAATTTGAAATAAACATAAAGACGACAGAGGGGCGAATTTCTTCGCCCTATTCCTTGTAAGCGTTTTGCCGCAAAACCCAAATTAAACGCAAAAGCGTTTAATTGTATTTAATCGGATAGACATACGCGACATATTAACAAAACTAAAAACTTTCGCCCGTAATCTTATAACGCGGCGTCCATATTCGCCAATACTTCGCCAGCGGTAATGTCCGATTTGGTGAAGATTTTGTCAAAGTTCGCTTGCGTAGCCGCGAAAAACGCCGGTTTATCGTTAACACCCGCGAGGTCGGCGAAAGCGTCAAGGGTTTCGCCCTCGCCTTTTGCCATATCAGCCGCGAGTTTCTCCAAATTTTGGCTCGCGAAGTTGTTCAACGTCTCGTTTTGCGCCCAAACGCCGCCAGGGTTGCAGCCGCTGGTGCCGGTGGTTACGCCGAAACTTTGCATACCGGTGGCGTTAACTATGCTTGCGACAAGGTTCAGCGCAAAGTCATTCGGCTTCTCTTTGCTGAAAAGCATATAGCCCAAGCCGCAACCTGTAGCTGGGTATTTCGCGCCGCCCAAGCTACCAGCCGACGCGGAGGTCGCCACTACCGCCGCGATCGCCGCGCACACTAAAACTTTTTTCATTTCCGTTCCTTGTGGAGAATTGCACTAAAAAATCGGTCGTTTTTTTTGCGCGTTTTTTTGTGCGAAAATTGCCCGAAAATTTTTGAGGAGGCAAGATGAATTACGGCTATATTCGCGTGAGCAGCGAGCGGCAAAATACCGAAAATCAGCGTTTTGAAATCGAACGTTTCGCCGCGCTGAACAAGATCGTAATCGATCGCTGGATTGAGGAAAAAATCAGCGCGAAAAAAGAGCTAAAAGATCGCAAATTCGGCAAACTTTTGCGCTGGGTCAAAGAGGGCGATTTAATAGTTTCAAGCGAGCTTTCGCGCTTTGGGCGCAACCTTTTTCAAATTATGAGCGTCTTGAATTTGCTACTTGTAAAGGGCGCTAAAGTCCTGACGATCAAAGACGGTTACAAACTAGGGGACGATATTTCCAGCAAAGTGTTGGCGTTCGCGTTCAGCCTCGCGGCGGAGATTGAGCGCGATCTCATTTCGCGCCGCACGAAAGAAGCGTTGGCGAAACGCAAAGCCGACGGCGTGCGGCTTGGGCGACCAAAAGGACAAAGCAACACCCTCAAATTATCTGGTCGCGAAAGCGAAATCGCCGAACTTTTGCGTCAAAAGTTAAGCAAAAGCGCGATCGCGAGCCGCCTCAAAGTGCATAGAAACACGCTCGTTCTCTTTTTAAAGCGGCGCGGCGCGGATCGCAAGCTTTAAGAAAAGAGTTATATAATTGCGAGGCTATTAAGATCGGCTATTCAAAACGACCGATTTTTTAGTGAAATTCTCCACAAGGAGCGGACATGAAAAAAGTTTTAGTGTGCGCGGCGATCGCGGCGGTAGTGGCAACTACCGCGACAGCCAATATGGGCGGAGCGAAATACCCCGTAACAGGTTGCGGCTTGGGCTATATGCTTTTCACCAAAGAGAAGCCGAATGACTTAGTGATGAACATTGTCGCAAGTACATTTAACGGCACTCTCGGCAACCAAACTTTCGGTATGACCACCGGCACCAGCGGCTGCAACCCTGGCGGCGTTTGGGCGCAAAACGAGGAGTTGAACAACTTCGCGAGCCAAAATCTGGAGAAACTCGCGGCTGATATGGCAAAAGGCGAGGGCGAAACCCTTGACGCTTTCGCCGACCTCGCGGGCGTTAACGACAAACCAGCGTTCTTCGCGGCTACGCAAGCAAACTTTGACAAAATCTTCACCAAATCGGATATTACCGCTGGCGAAGTATTGGCGAATATGGATCAAGTCCTTTAATTTAAGGACTTTTCCTAACAGGGCGATTTGGCATAATGCCGGTCGCCCTTTTTTATTGCTCCGAAACGAGGATTTAATGAGGTTTTTCGCCGTTTGCGCTTTGTTATTGTTTGCCCTGATCGCGCGCGCGGAAAATTACGAGCGGATTTTAATAGACAAAGCGGTTTCAACAGATTTACATAATAGCGTAGAATGGCGTAGAATTGTCGGATATGAAAAAGCTTTTTTCGGCGGTGAAAAGAGCGTAATGGACGATCCTATTTTTTTTCTAGCGATTGACGGCAAAACGAATCCTAAAAAAGAGTTGATCGCCACTATTGAGAATTTTGTTCGCGGCGAATACGAACACAACAGATCAATTGATCCTAGATGTATTTATACTTCGCGTTACGAATTTCTTAAAACCGCGCTTGATATTGACGAAAAATTATTAAAACCTAAAAGCTGCGAGGAGTTTGATCATTGGTTTAACGCAACGCGCGGAGAAAAGATGTTTCTAGTTTTTCCCGCGGAGTATATAAATAATCCCGCTTCAATGTTCGGGCACACATTTGTTAGAATTGATAAAAACGAGAGTGTAAACGCGCTCACAAGTTACGCGATCAATTACGCCGCCGCCGCGTCTGACGACGATAACGCCGTGATTTATACATTCAAGGGATTATTAGGATTTTATCCCGCGTATTTTTCCGCGCTTCCTTACGCTGAAAAAGCGAAAGAATATAACGATTTTGAGCGTAGAAATATGTGGGAATACGAGTTAGATTTTACGCGGGAAGAAATTGACAGATTTTTGTTGCGCGCGTGGGAGCTAAACCACTTTTACAGAGATTATTTTTTCTTTTACGAAAATTGCTCTTTTGTGCTTTATGAATCGTTGCGCTTCGCGAAAAATCAAGCGGCGGAGGACTTTTTAATTTTTGTGCCGCCAATTGATACCGTGCGCGAAATAACGAGAGAAAATAATATGATTTTAAGCGTGAAATTTCGTCCGTCGCAAACTATGATCATAGAGAATTTAGCCGCCAATTCAAATGCGAAAAGCATAAGCGCGGCGAAAGATATAGTTGATGAACGAGCCGAGATCGCCAAAACAATAGAAAATTTAACGGAAGACGAGAAAATCGACGCGCTGGAAATCGCTATGGAATACTCGCTTTATTTGTTTAATAAAGATAAAATTGAAACTGAGGAATATAAAAAATTATATTTTGATCTATTGCGATCCAGAAGTAAATTAAAAAAGCGCGAAAAAGCCGTTGAAATTAAAACCCCCAAACGCCCAGATTTAGGGCATAAAATTTCGCGCGCCGCGATCGGCGCGAGCGTTAATAATTTCGCCGAAAAGGCAAAAATAAAAAGCGGCGATTTTCGCGTTAGACCCTCTTATCATAATTTGAGCGATCCGTTAGACGGATATTTGTTTTCAAGCGGGGTTTCGGCGTTTGATTTTTGGCTCAAATACGATCAAAACAATAGTTTATATTTGCGCGAATTTACATTGTTAAATATAGAGAGTTTCAGCCCGATAGACGAGTTTTTTAAGCCAATTTCGTGGCGGCTTAAATTAGGTTACGAAAACCCTAAAATTTTCGATAAAAAGAATGATTTTTATTACGCAAAAGGCGGCGCGGGAGTTGCGTGCGGCGGCGAAAAATTTTTGCTTTACGCGCTTTTGGATTTAGACTTTAATTTAGGCGAAAATTTAGAGGGCAAAGAGGATTTTTACGCGGGCGGCGCGATCGGCGCGGTTTTCAGCGCGGGCGAAAAAATCCGCGCCGTTATAGAAGCCAAAGAAGACTACGATCTCAGCGAAAAAGCCGCCAAAAAGACGGCGAGGCGCGCGGCAAAATTTGAGGCTACATATAAGATCGCAAATGATTTTGACGCGCGTTTAGAGGCAAATTTAGTAGATCAAAAATTTGCGGAAAGGAATCTTTATGAAGCGCGTTTTTTTGTTGATATGTTTTTTTAATTTTTGGCTTTTTTTGAGCGGCTGCGCATCGTATTTTTTTTACCCAAACCGCGATATTACATACACGCCTGATAACTTTGAGGTTAATTACGAATCGCGCGAAATAACAAGCGCGGATAATACGAAATTATTCGCGTGGATTTTATACGCGAAAAACCCGAAAGCGACGATCGTGTATTTTCACGGAAACGCGGGAAATATCAGCTATTTTTTACCCGCGTATTATTGGCTTCCGCAAAGGGGCTTTAATGTGCTGGCGGCAGATTACAGAGGTTATGGGGCAAGCGGCGGCGAAGCGAGTGTAGAAGGCGCTTTGTTAGATGTCGCGAGCGCGATCAAATACGCGATAAAGGATCAAAATTTATCAAAATACCCGATCGTGGTTTTAGGGCAAAGTTTAGGCGGCGCGTTAAGTATTACCGCGATCGCGAAAAATGATCTGAAAACCAAAATTTCACTGCTAATAACCGAAGGCTCATTCACTAGTTATGAAACGATCGCGAAAGATGTTGCGAAAAGGCGGCTTTTAACATATATCGCCGCGCCGTTTTTAAGCAACATTGTAGATCGCGATCTAGACCCTATAAATAATATTGAGAAATTAGAAAATTTGCCTATTTTAATTACGCACGGCGATCGCGATAATTTAATTCCCGTTTCGCACGCCCGCGATCTATACGATAAAGCGAAAGAGCCAAAAGAGCTAAGCGTCATCTTCGGCGGCTGGCATATCAACAACTACGGGCAAAACAGCGCGACGCGCGACAAATTCGCCGAAAAAATTTACGAAAAACTTGGCAAGACACCTTGAGCTTGGCTTAAAAAACGATCGCGACCCAAGATTAAAGTTAGCTGCAACGACGGGAATAAACCCGCTTTCCCGCCGAGCCTGTTTGCGCTCTAGCCGCATAAGAGCTCCGACTTTTGCCTAATTTTGCTATCCTTTTAATTTATTTTGCGACAAAGCGAGATTATGAAAAGACGCGACGAAGAGCGCCTAAATAAAGAGCTACTGGCTCTTGCGGCGAACACAATTAGGTTCTTGGCGGTGGATATGATAGAGAACGCCGCCAGCGGGCACCCAGGAATGCCAATGGGCTTGGCGGATGTGATGAGCGTCTTTTCGGCGCACTACAGCCACAATCCTAAAAATCCCAAATGGCTCAACCGTGATCGCGTAGTCTTTTCAGGCGGACACGGTAGCGCGATGATCTACGCGCTTTTGCACCTTTGGGGCTACGATTTGAGCCTTGACGATTTGAAAAATTTCCGCAAATTCGGCTCCAAAACTCCAGGACACCCCGAAAGTATTGTTACAAGCGGCGTGGAGGTTACAACCGGACCTTTGGGGCAGGGCTTTGCGAACGCGGCGGGTTTCGCGCTAGCCGAAAAGCGCGCGCAGCATTTACTAGGCGACGCGATAGACCACAAAGTCTGGTGCTTCTGCGGGGACGGCGACATTATGGAGGGAGTCAGTTACGAAGCCGCGTCATTCGCGGGACACTACAAATTAAACAACCTCATAGTCGTCTACGACTGCAACGAGATCACAATAGACGGGCGGCTGGATATTTGCTTTAGCGAAAATGTAGGCGCGCGTTTCAGGGCTCAGGGGTGGTATACGATCGAGATTGACGGGCACGATTACGAGGCGATTGACGGCGCGTTTATGATCGCCAAGAACCAGAGCAAACCGACTCTAATCATCGCCAAAACGCGGATCGCGAGAGGTTCGGCGCATTTAGAGGGCAGCCACAAAACTCACGGCGCGCCTCTGGGCAAATCCGAAGTAGAGGCGAGCAAAGCGCGCGCGGGGTGGAGCGAAGATTCCTTTTATATCCCCAAAGACGCCGCGCATTATTTCAGCGAGGCGGTCAAACGCGGCGCGGAGTTGGAGACGGCGTGGAAAGCCGATCTGGAAAAATCCGGTCATACTAGGTTTGTTAATACTTTGACAAACCCAGATTTCAGCAAGATTGAATTTCCCGAATTTGACGACAAACCCCGCGCCACGCGCGATACCAACCACGCGATTATAAACGCGATCGTCAAAGCGTTGCCCGGATTTATCGGCGGCAGCGCGGATTTGGCGTCATCGAACAAAACGGAATTAACTGGTATGGGCGAGGCGCCCGAAGGCGCGAACATTCGTTTCGGCGTCAGAGAACACGCGATGAGCGCGATCACAAACGCTATCGCCGCTTACGGGTTATTTTTTCCTTTTGACTCCACATTTTTCGTATTCAGCGATTACCAAAAGCCTGCGGTACGCGCGGCGGCGTTGATGAAAGCGAAGCGGTTTTTCATTTGGACGCACGACTCAATCGGCGTGGGCGAAGACGGCGCGACTCACCAGCCAATCGAGCAGTTGACGGCGTTTCGCGCGTTGCCGAACTTTTATGTATTCCGCCCCGCGGACGGCGCAGAGAATATAGAGTGCTGGAAAAAAGCGCTTTCATTAGACGCGCCGAGCGGATTTGTGTTAAGCCGCCAAAACTTGCCCGCGCTGGATCGCAAAGAGGCTAGAGGCGGCGCGGAAAAGGGCGCGTATTTGATCGCCCCCGCCAAAAATCCGAAAGCTACAATCATCGCTAGCGGCAGCGAAGTTTCGATCGCGATCGCGGCGCAGGAAAAACTCGCCGCGGAAGGGATCGCGGCTAGCGTCGTATCCGCGCCGTGCTTTGATCTTTTGTGCCAGCAAGACGACGAATACCTAACGACTATTTTTGATCCGTCATCGGTGATTTTGGCGATTGAGGCGGCGAGCGGCGCGGAGTGGTTTCGTTTCGCGGACGCCGTGATCGCGATGGAGAGTTTCGGCGCGAGCGCGAAGGGCGACGAGCTCTATAAGCGTTTTGGAATTACCGCCGATCGCGCGGTGGAATTTGTGAAAGCGATGCTCGCCTGATGGATTTTCTTAGCGATCTCAACGCGGCGCAGCGCGAAGCGGCGACGATAGTTGATGGTCCCGTATTGATTCTAGCCGGCGCGGGCACGGGCAAGACGAAGACGATAGTCTCGCGCCTCGCGTTTTTGCTCGCGCAGGGAATCGACCCGCGATCCACATTAACTTTGACATTCACAAACAAAGCCGCGAAAGAGATGCGCGATCGCGCTTTGGCGTTGATAGAAAATCAAAACGCGCCGTATCCGCCGGAGCTATATACATTTCATAAATTCGGCTTGCTTTTTTTGCGATTTCATATAGCGCGTTTGGGGCGCGCCGCGAACTTTGTGATAATTGATTCTGACGACAAAAAAAGAGCGTTGAAACAAATTTGCGGCGATAAATTCGATTATAAATTTGCGGGCAGCGCGATCAGCCGTTATAAAAATTCAATTGTTACGCCAGAAACCGCGCGCGCTTTAAGCGGCGCGAACGAGTTTCTTAAAAAACAAAACGAGGCGTTCGCGGATATATACGAAAAATATCAAAATTATCTGCTTGCGAATAATCTCGTGGATTTTGACGATCTGCTCTTATTGCCGCACGCGATCTTAAAAGAAAACGACGAACTTCGCGATCAAATAAGCCGCCGTTATCAATACATAATGGTAGACGAATATCAAGACACAAACGAGCTGCAATTTCAACTGCTTTTGCTATTAACTTCCGCGCATAAAAATTTGTGCGTTGTCGGCGATGACGATCAATCTATTTACGGTTGGCGCGGCGCTAATGTGAAAAACATTTTGAACTTCTCCGATCACTTTGAAAATACTCGCGTTGTTAAACTTGAAATTAACTACCGATCCACAGCGCAAATTATTAAAACCGCGAGTTCTTTGATCGCGCATAATCGTATGCGCCACGAAAAGACTTTGAAAAGCAATCAAAAGAGCGGCGACGAGGTGAAATTTATAGATTCAATTGACGAAAACGCCGAAACCGCCTACATCGCCGAGCGCATTTTGAAGCTGATCGCAAGCGGAGAAAACCCAAGCAAGATCGCGGTTCTTTACCGCATTAACGCCCTCTCGCGCGCTTTGGAAGAGGGTTTTATGCGCGCGAAAGTACCATTCAAACTCGTTGATTCCGTAGGTTTTTACGAACGCGCCGAGATCAAAGACGCGATCGCCTATTTGCGCCTAGCGATCAACCCCGATGACGACTATTCCGCGCGGCGCGTGGTGAACTTGCCCAAACGCGGCGCGGGCGAGCAGACTTTGGAGAAACTTGCTCGCGCGGCGGGCGAAAGATCGCTCTCATTGACGCGCTTTATTGAGACGACGAGCGAGGCGGAACTTGAAACGATCGCGGGCAAAAAAGCTTCAAAGGCGCTGAAACTCTACGGAGAGGCGATTTTGGAGCTTTCAACGCTTACGGACAATCTCGCCGCGCTCATTGATCGCCTTGAAAAGTTAGTCGGTTTGCGCAAATATTACTACGAAAAAGAGGAGATTGATCGCACCTTTAACCTTGACGAATTTTACGCCCTCGCGCGAAATTTCGGCAAAGAAAACGGCGGCGCTTTGAACGAATTTTTGTCGGAGAGCGCGTTATCTAGCGATCAGGACGCGGTCGGCGGCGATGTCGTGAATTTAATGACGATCCACGCCGCGAAAGGCTTGGAGTTTGATTTCGTATTCGTAGTCGGCTTGGAGGAGGGATTTTTTCCGCTTTTGGGCGAAAGCAGCGACATTGAAGAGGAGCGCAGATTGGGATATGTCGCATTCACTAGGGCGCGGCGCGATCTCACGGTTTGCGCGGCGCAGAGCCGATTCTTTCGCGGCAAACGCGATATGATGAAAAAGAGCCGCTTTCTGGGCGAGGCGGGGCTTACAAAGGGACGCCTGAAAATCGAAGAGGCGGCGCATTTCAAAAAGGGCGACTTAGTGCGCCACAAATTATTCGGAATGGGGCGCGTTTTGTCGGCGGAGCGGCTTGGCGGATCGCACAGCAGCGGCGCGAGCGAGTGCAAACTCACAATCACATTTGGCGGATCGCAACGTGAAATTTTGAGCAATTTCGTAGAGCGGGTATAGTTTCGACTAAACGCGCGAGAATATCTTCACGACAAATCAATCGCAGCGAACCCCAACATTAATTCCAGATTTTTCTTGACTTTCTTCAAATAAAATCAAACTTTTGATACAGTTTCGCGTTTCAAATTTAAGGGGAAAAAATGAAAAGAGCTCCAACTTTTATCGCAAGTTTAGTTTTGGCAAGCCTCGCGCTTGTAGGCTGCTCGTCTAAAGACGAAGTGAAAGCGGAGGTTACAACGCCCGCTTACGAGGCGGCGTTGTTTAGTAAAGAGTGGAAATTAGCGCAGGTTTTGGACAAAGACGGCAAAGACAAGAAGTTCAGCCGCGCGGCGCTCAAAGGCGAAAATTTTTACACGATTCGCTTTGACGCGGAGAGAGTTTCGGGCAGCGGCGCCGTAAACCGCTTCACCGCGCCTTATACGCGGGGACAAGTTATGACCAAAGACGACAACGCGGTCGAGCTTGGCGTGAAAGTTGATATGATGGTAAATACCCTCGCGGCTACCAAAGCGGCTTCTATAGGTAAAGAGCCTTTGAAGGAGGCGGAGTACTTTAAAGCTGTTCAAGAGGCTAAGACTCTTATTTTGAGCGCGTCCGCCGACGAAGCGCGCCTCGTTTCGCCGAATACGATTTTGATTTATAAGGCGCAGTAAACAATTACTTCGCAAACGGGGTTTGCCTCTCTTTGCGGCAAGAGGCTTCCTCCTTTGCGGCAAACCAATGTTAGCCTCGCGGAATCTGGCGCGTTTGCTTAAAAACCCGCCAGCTTTTTGAGCCCAAAATGTTTCTTTTTATGTTTAGCCTATCTTCAATGCGCGGCGCAATAACTTACAAACATACGGCGGATTATTTTTACAACAACTACAAGACATAAAGCCTACAAAAGTATAATACCGATCAAGTTACGAAAAGGAAGGCAATGAGCGATCTAAACAAACTTGCCTGTGAAATTTCGCGCGAGGCGATCGCGATCTTAGAACGCACCAAGACCCCGCCGTTTCCGACTTACTACGCGAAGGCGTTTTTAGATGTCGCCGCGCGGCACGGCGATGATGTTCTGCGCGAAATAGAGCAGAAAAATATCCGTTATCACAACGCGATTCTGGACAAAAATTTAGAGGAGTCGCTGGACTTCGCGCGAGGCGCGTTGCAAGATTACAACGAGACTACCGAACGATTGCGCGAGATCACCTACGAGCAAGATCGCGTGATTTTAGACTTGAAAAAAATTGAGGCGTCCGATACTGTGCCAGCGTCAATCATAGACGAGTTCCGCGCGCATTACGCCAGCCTCACGGACGAGGTGCATAAAGCTGAGGAGACGATCAAAACTTTGGAGGTCAATCTGCAAAGGCTGGAAACCGATAGTTTCATAGACCCGCTTACGCACCTGCGCACGCTCGCGCTCTATCGCCGCCAGCTTGACCAAATTTTGCAAGTCGGGCGCAACCGCAACTTGGATTTGTGGGTCGCGCTCGTAACGATTGACGACTATGACGCGCTCAAAGATCGCTACGGCTATACGGTTATGGAAAAAGTGTTGCTCTTTGTCGCGAAGTCGTTGCAAGGGACGATCAGAAGCGATAACGCGATCTACCGATACAAAGAATCGCCGCGCGACGAGGGCGTATTCTGCGTAGTATTTAACCGCAATGACAAAACCGGCGTGTATAACGCGGTTTCAAGGGCGCGCGCGCGCGTGGAGGCGAGCAAACTCATCTACGCCGACAACGTCATTTTAATCACGATCAGCGCGGTAATCGTGCCGCACAGAGCCGAGGACAACGTGGATACGATTAGCGCCCGCGCCGAAGACGCTTTGGCGAAATACGTCAACAATACGCGCAACTCCGTGCATATCGCGGATTTTTAGGAGGATTAATGCCGTTTCATTGGATAGATGTAATTTTTCTAATACTTTTCGCCGTTTTGGGCGTTAAAGGATTTTTGCGAGGGGCGGTGAGAGAGATTTTCGCGCTTTTGGGCATTGGGCTCGGTATATTTTTGGGCTCAAGATTTGCGCTTGAAATGGGCAAATTCGCGCAGGAAAAGGGTTTATTTGTTTCCGGCGAAGGCGCGATGAAATTAGTCGGATTTGTGATAATTTTCGCGATCGTTTGGGGCTTTTTCTTTTTGCTGGGATTTTTTATATCAAAGTTGTTGCGCAAAAAAGACACGCCCGTAAGAGTAATCGCGCGTTGGGCTGATAGAATCGGCGGATTTTTCATCTCTTCGGGCAAATATTTTTTAATAATTTCCGTGATATTTTTCGCGTTAGCGCAAACGGCGAAGATCGGGAATTGGCTTGAAGCGAATTTTTCGGGTAGTTTTTTCTATACGCCGTTAATTAAAACGGGCGGATTTTTGATGAAATTAGAGGAGAGCAGCGCGATCAAAGAGAGCGTTGAAAAGACAAACGAAACAATTGAAACAATTGAAAACGCGCGAGGCAAAATAATGGAGATTCAAAACAACGCGGAGGAGCTAATAGACAGCGCGAACGAGACATTTCAAAACTCAACGAAAAATATCGGAGAGGACGATGCAAAAAAATAAAAACAATCGCGCGTTCCCCAACAAAGAGGAGACGATTGCCCAGATAGAGCGGACGCCCCTTGAAATAATGCTAGCGCTCGAGCAATTTAGGCAAATTCTCTTGGAAAGAGGTCTAAAATATACTCTGCAAAGAGAGAGAATTATTCGCGCGATCATAGGATCGGATTCGCATTTTACGCCGGAGAATTTGAAAACTATTTTAGAGCGTAAATTCAGCGGCAAAAAAATAGGTATGGCTACGATCTACCGCACTTTGTTATTGTTAGAGGAAGCGCATTTTGTAACGAGCATTAGTTTCGGGGCTGAAGGCAAGAAATACGAATATGGCTTAAAAGCGCACCACGATCATATGATCTGCGATTCCTGCGGCGATTTAACAGAATTTACAAACGACGAAATGGAAGAATTGCAAGAAAAGATCGCGAAAGAACACAATTTTGTTATCACAGGACACACGATGCAAATTCGCGGTTTGTGCAAAAAATGTCAAAAGGCTTAAAGTGATCCCCAATTACGATAATTATGTTGAGAATAGAGTAGCTAAATTAAATCGCTTGCGCGAAATGCGTCTTAATCCGTTTGAAAACGGCGTAAAACCAGATATTGCGATCGCGAATTTTCGCGAAATTCACGCTAATTTAATTAGCGGCGGCGCGCGCGACGAAAGCAAAATTTTCGCGATCGCGGGGCGCGTGAAATTATTACGTTTAATGGGTAAAGCGGCGTTTATAACAATTGAAGATCAAAGCGGCAAATTGCAGATATATATGAGCCTAAACGATCTGGGCGATTGGTATAACGATCTGAAAGATATTTTAGAGGTCGGCGATATTATATTCGCGAAAGGTTTCGGTTTTGTTACAAAAACAGGCGAACTATCGCTTCACGCGAGAGAGTTAAAAATTTTAACAAAAGCGATCAGAAACCTGCCAGAAAAATTTCACGGAATTCAAGATATAGAGTTACGATCGCGCCAAAGATATTTGGATTTGATTATGAACGAAGATTCGCGCGCTGTTTTCATTACGCGCGGCAAAATTATAAGGTGTATTCGCGACTTCTTTGAAGAAAACGGATTTTTTGAAGTTGAAACGCCTATGCTGCACCCGATTCCTGGCGGCGCGAACGCGAAGCCCTTTATAACCAAACATAACGCTTTGGACGCGGATCGTTACCTCCGCGTAGCGCCAGAGCTTTACTTAAAAAAATTGATTGTAGGCGGCTTTGAAGCCGTTTATGAAATTAACCGCTGTTTTCGTAACGAAGGAATGGATTCTACGCACAACCCCGAATTTACTACGATTGAATTTTATTGGGCGTACAGAACATACGAAGATTTAATTTTTTTGACCGAAAAATTATTCGCTAAGTTGCGTGAAAAACTCAACATAAATCAAAACATAACTTTTCGCGGAAAAGAGATAAATCTTAATTCGCCGTTCGCGCGTTTTACATACGACGAAGCGTTAATTAAAATCGGCAAAATCGCCCCCGCGATCATAAATGATCTCGAAAAGCTTGCCCTGATCGCAAAAGATCATAAAATAGAGATCAAAAAAGATATGCCAACAGGCGCGGTTAAAGCCGAGCTTTTTGACGAGCTTGTGGAGCCGTGTTTGATAAATCCAACTTTCATCACCGATTTTCCCATAGAAATTTCGCCGCTCGCGCGCCGCAACGACAAAAATCCCGCGATCGCCGATCGCTTTGAGCTTTTTATCGGCGGCTACGAGATCGCCAACGGATTTAGCGAATTAAACGATCCAATTGATCAATACGAACGTTTCAAAGCGCAAGTTATGGCGAAAGACGCGGGCGACGAGGAGGGAATGTTTATGGACGAGGACTACATCACCGCGCTCTCTTACGGAATGCCGCCGACCGCCGGGCAGGGAATCGGTATAGATCGCCTCGTAATGGCGCTCACAGGGCGCGAATCGATCCGCGACGTGCTGCTCTTTCCCGCGATGCGCTGAGGCGGCGCGCCTATGAAAGCCGCGCAATCAAGAGCCAACTAGATCGTTTGAGAGTTTATGCTGGCGCGATCTAAGCGCGATCTAAGAAAAGCCGCCTAGCATTTGTGATTTAAGGCGCCGCGCTATAAAATATCATAACGCGCTTGCGATAACCTTGCGTCATTGCGAGGGGTTTTGAAGAATTGCGCGGCGGAGCGCAGAACCGCCGATCGTAAGGGCGAGTTTTGTCCGTTCGCGAAATTAAATTAAGGATCAAAATGAACTTTTTGAAAACGGAAGATCAAGAAATCTTCAACTGGGTCGAAAAAGAATTAACCCGCCAAAACGAGCATTTGGAGATGATCGCGAGCGAAAACTACACTTTTCCCGCCGTAATGGAGGCGATGGGTTCGGTGCTCACCAACAAATACGCCGAAGGCTATCCGCGCAAACGTTACTACGGCGGTTGCGAATTTGTCGACGAGGTAGAGCAGATCGCGATCGATCGCGCGAAGCAACTATTCGGCTGCGACTACGCCAATGTCCAGCCGCACAGCGGCAGTAGCGCGAACGCCGCCGTTTATGCCGCGCTATTAAAGCCTTATGACAAAATTTTAGGAATGGATCTGAGCCACGGCGGACACTTAACGCACGGCGCGAAGGCGAGTTTCACGGGGCAAAATTACCAATCGTTTTTCTACGGCGTGAACGAAAACGGTTTGATCGATTACGACGAAGTCGCGCGGATTGCGAAAACGGTGAAGCCGAATGTGATCGTGGCCGGATTTTCGGCGTATTCGCGCGAACTTGACTTCGCGAAATTCCGTGCGATCGCAGACGAAGTCAGCGCGGTCTTGTTCGCCGACATCGCGCATGTAGCGGGGCTTGTCGCGGCGAATGAGTATCCTAGCCCCTTTCCATACGCGCAAGTCGTTACCACAACCACGCACAAGACTTTACGCGGACCGCGCGGCGGCGTGGCGTTAACAAACGACGAGGAGTTGGCAAAAAAGATCGATAAAGCCGTTTTTCCGGTATTGCAAGGCGGTCCGTTAATGCACGTGATCGCGGCGAAAGCGGTCGGCTTCGGCTACAACTTGCGCCCTGAATGGACTACTTACGCGCGCCAAGTCAAAGCGAACATTAAAGCGCTCTCTGAAGTCGCGCAACGGCGCGGCTACAAAGTCGTGAGCGGCGGGACGGACAATCATCTAATTTTGATGAGCTTTTTGGATCGCGAATTTTCGGGCAAACAGGCGGAAAACGCTTTAATAAACGCTGGAATTTGCGTGAATAAAAATACCGTGCCGGGCGAAAAGCGAAGCCCGTTTGTAACGAGCGGTATTCGTCTTGGCAGCGCGGCGTTGACAAGCCGCGGAATGAAAGAAGACGAGTTCAAATTTATCGGAGCAAAAATTGCCGACGTTTTGGACAATGTAGCGGACGAGAGCCGCCAAAAAGCGATCGCAAATGAGATTGCGGAGCTTGGGCGTAAATTTCCCGCTTACAGTCAAGCTACTTTTTAGGGGTTTAAAATGCTGCAACCGCTCGATCTGAAACTAATCAAAATGCAGACAAGCCACTACTTTCGCCGCCGCACGGGTATGGCGCAGACGAAAACATATTTGGGCAAAATGTATTTTGACAAATTTGAGCGCGTAGACGAGCCGCTCAATATGAATATCGTAAACGCGCATCTTTCAAAGACGATCGTAGCGGCGCATAATTTGATCCTGCCCGGCGATAAGGTTGAGAATATCGTCTTTGACTACAACGGCATTGACCCGCAGAGGTTTTACCACCGCGCGCAACTTTTGTTTCGCGAGGAGGGATTTTTGAATTTCACCGCCTACAAAAGCCAGACGGACGGGCACTTGCACCTATATATCCACAAAGGGCATACGACTTTCAAAGAGGGATCGCAGCTCGCCAAAAGCCTCTCGGCGAAACTCGCGCAACGGTTGCCTATACAATGGCGCGTATTTCCGTCCGTCGAACTGCCAGCGGAGTTTAATGTTTTAGTTTTGCCTTACGAAGTGTATGAAAAGGAGCGCGGAACGGGGTGGTCTAAACATTTATAAGGGCGCGAGCCGCCTTTGCCGCAAGCTTTATCGGATTGCGCGGCGCGGCTTTGGAATTGGCGAGTTTGTCTTATTCCGCGCCGCTTGTTTATCCGCCCCGTCCGCGGCAAAAATCTAATTGCGCTAAAGACTTTGTTGTTTATGAGCAGTAAAAATCTATAATTGCGCCGATATTGTAAGAACAAAGCGGGAGGATATATAAAATGGCTGAGATTTTAGGAAGTAATGGCGAGCTGAACGATATTTTGATCAAACACGACGAGGGCTTCGGCAGCAAGTTTAAGAGCGCGCTTTTGCTTACGGCGGCGGTGATTTTGATCTTTGTGATCGGCTACTTGACGATGCGCGTTATTGACACGAGCAATCAAATCACGCGCGAAATTACGCCGGATGGCAGCCGGCCTACGGCGGACGGCGATCAAGCGGGCGCGGCTAACGCGGCGGGCGGCGAAAACGGCGGAATGTTTGTGCCGCCGCAACCCGTTACGACCGATCCGCAACAGGTTAAGAGCACGATTGACGAGATTATCGCGCGCCATCGCGAGGCTAGAGAGCGCGATAAAAACCAAGTCGCGTCTTACACCGGTCCCGCGCCTACCGCGACCGACGCCAAGCCTAAAACCGACACGATCAGCGCGATTCCAGAGTTACCAACGCAAGTTTCAAACCAGCCCAAAGCCGACCCCGCAAAACAAGCGGTTACGACGCCTAAAAAAGACCCCGTAAAGGTCGCTGAAACTCCTAAAAAAGAGCCCGCGAAAGCCGCCGAAACTGCGGAGACGCCAAAAGCCGCGACTACCGCGCCCAAAGCCTCCGAGAAGCAAGTCAGCCGCCAAGCGATCGGCGGCAAATTTTACATTCAAATCCAGTCTTTCGCCAACGAGCCGAAAGACGATTACTTAAGATCGCTCGCCAACAAAGGCTCAAACATCACCGTAAGCGAGCACGTGTTAGACGGCAGAGTCTTGCACAGGGTTTATGTGGGTCCGTATTCCACGCGCGACGAGGCACTTAAAGCGTTGCCGAATGTGCGCCGCAACTACAACGAGCAGGCGTTTATAGCGCAGGAACCTTTGTGAAATTAGCGCCTTATGCCGCGCGGCAGGCGCTCTATGACACATTAACGCCGATCGCGCTCTACGACAAATTACGCAAATTTTTCGCAAACGAGCTTGTATTTTTGCTAGAAAGCGGCGTGAATACCGAGAACGGCAATTTCAGCATTGTAGCGGTTGGCGCGATCGAGCGCGTTTGGCGGGAAAATAACGAGACTTTTTACGAGCGCGATCAAAAACGCGAAAAGATCGCCGATAACCCGCTTGTGTTTTTGAAAGAATTATTCGCGCAAGCCGATTCCGCCGCCGCGAAAGACGCGGCGCGATCATTAGGGATCGGCTTTATAGACGGATTTTTTGGCTACATTGCCTATGACGCGGTGCAACTCTTTGAGCCGACTTTGCAAAAAGTAATGCGGGACCTAAAAGACATTCCAAAGACGCGCGAAGTTGATCTAATCCGCCCGAAATACCTATTCACTTACTCGCACAAAAACCACACTTTGACCGCCACGAGCGCTTTTTATGAGAGCGGCGATCTGCTTGAAGAGGCGCTCAAAGTCGCCAAAAGCCCGACCGAGCCGTTGCCGCTTGAAATCGCCGAAAAACTTGGCGAGGGGCGCTTTGAGATCGCCAAAGATGATTTTTACGAGAAGATCGCGAGGGCGAAAAACGATATTTTTGACGGCGAAATTTTTCAAATTTTGCTCGCGAATCGCTTTGTGCAGCCCGCGCGGGTCGATCCGTTTAGCTTCTACCGTATTCTGCGCAGCAAAAACCCATCGCCATACCAATATCTTTTGCCCTTTGAAAGTTGCGCCTTTGTCGGCTGCTCGCCCGAAATGCTCGTTTCATTGCGCGACAGCCAGATTACTCTGCGCCCGATCGCGGGCACGAGGCGGCGCGGCGCGACTTTGGATCGTGATCTGGAAATGGAGCGCGAGTTGCTCGAGGACGAAAAGGAGCGCGCCGAGCACATTATGCTTGTTGATTTGGGGCGCAACGATGTCGGGCGCGTGGCGAAGGCGGGCACGGTGCGCGCGCGCAATCTGATGCATATTGAGCGATACAGCCACGTTATGCACATTGTCAGCGATATTCACGCCGAAATCGCGGAGGGCAAGGATATGTTTGACCTCTTTATGTCGGCGTTCAGCGCGGGGACGATGACGGGCGCGCCGAAAGTCCGCGCTATGGAGCTCATCGCGAAATACGAGGGCGGCAAACGCGGATTTTACAGCGGCGCGGTGGTTTGGTTTGGTTTTGGCGGCGATATGGACAGCGCGATCGCGATCAGAAGCGCGCAAATTGACGCGGATCGCATAATTTTCCACGCAGGTTGCGGGATCGTAGCCGACAGCAAGAGCGATCTCGAATGGCTGGAGGTGAAAAATAAAATGGCGGCGTTGCGGGATAGTTTAGACGAGCTCGCGGGGGCTTGACCGCCTAATAACAAGTATGAAATTCGGAACTTTAGACGTTTGCGCAAGGTGTTTGAGTTTAACAGCCCAATAACGGGTTTAGAGTGTATAGCGGCACGAATGACGCGCTTTATTTGAGTTTGACCGCTCAATAATGGGTTTAGAGCGCAGACACCTAAGAAATACTTCGCGATGTACTTTTGGGCTTTGACCGCCTAATAATAGCTTATAGAGCGCGGAACGGAAAATTCTTTCTAAAATCAGCCGTCCGCCTCTGTGAAATCCATTGCGGCTTTGCCAAACTCCCTTTCGTTAAATACGCGATCTCGCGCCGCCATAAATTCACGTCCCAAATAAACGCAGGCGCGATCGTAGTAAGTATTTATCTAATTTCGTTCAACTTTGATCGCCGTTTAATTCGCGATAAAAATCTAGCCGACCCCAATTTTTGATAATTTTTAACGCAATAAGGGTTCTACCTCTTCCTCCTCCACAGAATCGTTTCGCGGATCAAGGTGGATCGTGATCAGCCACTTCGCCTCCGGCTTCAACGCCGCGATCGCCTCCTCCACATAATCGCTCGCGTCGTGCGCCTCGCGCAACGAAATCGTCTCGTTAAAGACAATATGACAATCGACCACATAGACATTCGCGCTCCGCCTAGTGCGCAAATAGTGGTGGCTGCGCGAGTTTGGCGCGGACTCGATAATCCGCAAAATTTCCGACAAAAGCGGCTCCTCAATCGCGTGATCAAGCAACATAAAAACGCCCTCTTTAGCGATCTTAAACGCGCCGAAAATAATAAAACACGCGATCACGATTGAGATCGCGCCGTCTATAAAGTGCCAACCAGTAAGCCAAATTATCCCGATCGCCGCGATGATCCCAATGTTTGTCCAAAGGTCGGATTTGTAGTGCAAAAGATCGCTTTTGACGATCAGCGAATTTGTCGCTTTCGCCACGCGCGATAAAAAAATCACAAGCGCCAAAGTCGCCACAGCCGAAAAGATCATTACGAAAATCGCCGAATCTGGATCGTCAATCTCCTCTCCCGCGATCAGCTTTTGCGCGCTTTGCCAAATGATAAACGCGCCCGAAGCGGCGATCAAAAGCGCCTCAAAAAGCGCCGCGAGCCCCTCAATTTTGCCGCGCCCGTAGTTAAACTCCTCGTCGGGCTTTTTCTCGCTCGTCTTAACGGCGTAGAGGTTAAAGAGGCTAATCGCCATATCAAGGAGCGAATCAACCGCGCTCGAAACCACCGCCATACTGCCGGTGGCAAGACCCGTAACCAGTTTAGCCGCCACAAGCACAAACGCCGTTAGACTCGCGCTGATCGTGGCGATTTTGACAATGTTCATCTGGCGAATAATTTACATACGGCGAAAATTTTGCGCCACAAAAAGGGCGGCAGGAACATTAAAAAGAGCGGCGGATATTTAATTAAGAGCACGATCGGCGTGAGGGCGAATCTCACGATCGCGCGCAAAATCTCACTTCCCGCGATGAACTCGGCGATCGGCGGGCTATATTTGTAATAAAGCTCCACAAATTTCGCGCCGGCTCTGTTCGAGAGCAAAAATCGATCGCGGAAGCCGCGCAAAACTTTCACTTCAGGATCAAGGTAACTTCCGTAAGCGGCGGTGGCGATGAAACAATATCCTTTGTCGTTTCCTTGCTCGCGCAATTCGCCCGCGACCCAAGTCGTAGAGCCGTCGGATACGCCTTGCATTACTTTGATGTTTATGGGCATCGAAATACTCTGCATACTTCCGTCCGTTATGCTCAAAACCGCTTGGAAACTACCGGCCTTCGTATATCTGTGCCGCATAGTAAAGTTTGTCGCGCTTGAAAACACGAGATCATTCGTGCCGTCTCCAAAGACCCAATTTAACGAATAATTTGGGTTGCCGCCCATAATTTCCCCGCTGAACTCAACCTCGAGCGGCGTGTAACCGCTCATTTTATCGGCGGTTAGCGTCATTGAAAGCGCGGTGTGCAATGTGATCTGGATCGTTTGGCTCACGCTGTTTCCCGCCGCGTCCGTAATTCGCGCAACGGGATTCTTTGTTCCAGCCGAAGCGTATTCGTGCGAGGGGATCGTAAAGTTTCCAGAATCGTTCGTGGCATCAAAGCGCGTCGTCGAATCGTTGAAATCAAAGTTAAGGCTATACGGCGCTTTGCCGCCGCTGGCGTTAATTTCAAAGGATGCGTTAAGCTCCTTGATCCCCGTTACCGCGTAATGGTGAATTGTAAGCGGCTTGGCGACGACGGTGATTTGCGCTTGCGCCACGCCTTGTTTCGGCGGCATAGAAGAGTTATCCTCCGCGATCACGGTCAAAGTGTAATTGCCCTCCGCCGTGTAATTGTGCTCAATGTTCGCGCCGCCGATCACAGAGGTATTTCCGTCTCCAAAAATCCAAGTGTAAATTACGCTCGAATTCGCGTCTTTCACGCTGATATTCGCCTCGATCTCAAGCGGCGCTTCCCCGAACGAGGGCGAGATATTCAGATCGGTGATCGTAAGCGTTCCGAAATGCGCCGCGCCCTTGCCGTATAACGTGATGTTCGTCTCGTGGTTTGTTTCTCCGTAGCTGTCGCTTATGATCGTGAGGCTCGCGTTATAATCTCCGGCGACGGTCGGCTTAAACGCTACGTACACAAAGCAACTTTCACCCGTGTAAAGCCAAGCTTCAGGATTGTCGCACCCGCCGCTTTCGGTCGTGTAGTTGATATCAAAGCCCGCCGGCTTCACAAACGAAGAGGGAAAGATCTTCAAAGTTCCCGTCCCGCCAATGTTTTTGATGTATAACGGCAGACTTACCGGAGTACCGCCGGCTAATGCCACGCCGAAGTTAAGGGTTGGAGGATCTACCACGATCGCGGCAAAGGGCGGCGTAGTCGCCGTGCCGTTTAAAGTAGCTTTGTAATTTCCCGGCGCGCCCATCACGCTCGCGGCGATATCAACGTACGCCGTAAAAAATCCGGCTATGGTCGGCGTAAAGCGAATTTGCACGTCGCAGGTATCGTTCGCGTTCAAAGGAGCGGCGCAGTTATTCGCCTCCACGCTAAATCCGCTCGTCGAAGGATCAAATGTAATACCGCTGACGTTGATTGTAGCGGACAAGCTCGAATCGTTTCTGATCGTAATGTTTTTATCGCCGAACGCGCCCAAGTTAACAGTCCAATTCTGCTCTTGCGGCGTAATGGTTAGCCCCTTAGTCGCCGTTCCGCTAACTATAATTTCGCGTATAGTTGAAGCTGGATCGTTGGTTTTCACTAGGATTTTACCGTAGATTTTGCCCGTTTCGCTAGGCGTAAAAGTAATTTCCAGTTGACACGCGGTATTGCTGTCCAGAAAACTTCCCAAAACGTTCTGGCACGGCGAAGATCCCGGATTTATCGTGAAGTTGCCGTCTGAAGCGCTAATATCCTCCAAAAGGAGCTGATCTGCGGTGGAAGCCGCGCCGTTAAAGATCGTCAAAATTACGGGATTGCTCTGCGAATTTACCGCAACGTTCCCAAAATCGTACGTGGTTTTGCTGATGTTGTACTCAAAATACGCCACGATCCTCTGCGAGTTATAGCCGCCGCCCAAGCCGTTAATAGGCACGATCATAGTAGGGTTTGTGGGATCGTTGCTGGCAATTTCAATGCTGCCGTTAAATTCTTTCATCTCGTCGGGGTAGAAAAAAACCTCAATCGCGCACTTTGTAAGAGGCGGCAAATTCCCATTGATAAACGCGGAGCACGGTTGCATCGCTGAAACCGGCGAAGTATCGAGAATGAAGCCGTCGTCTGGAAAACCCAAACTAATACCTGTGATCGTAAGATTATCGGAGCCGTTGTTTTCTATCGTGAAAGTTGCGCTATCGCTTTTGCCCAGTTGGCGATCTAAAAATCTGTGCGGGTTTGGCGAAACGACTAACTTCGCGCCGTTTTGCTCAAGGGTGTGGTCAAAACGCGCTATGAAACCCTCGCCCATTTGCCCCGTTAGGCGGTGCGGGACGTTAATTTTGCTCATATTCAAATCGGCGGATTTTGTGCCGCCCGCCGCGTAAATTGTAGAATCCAAAACCGAAAGCGAATTGATTTGATCGTCTTGCGTACCGCCGTAAAATGTCGCGATATCCACAAACGCCGTTGCAACGTTCGTCAAATCTACCTTTGCGATAAAGCCGTCTATATTGCCGCTGTTATCGTTCTGAAAGGCGTTCATATAGCCGCCGCCGATGGGATTGGTTGCGGTTTGCCACAGCTTTGGGCTTCTCGTCCAGCCGCCTAAATAGACTAGATTCTGGTTGTCGGGATCAACTGCGATCGTGGTTAAAACATCGTCGCCGCAACCGCCGCCGATTTGCGCTATTGGCGCGGGGGCAAAAGTAAGGGGATATCCAAACATTACGGCGAAAGCGTCTCTGCCGATCGACGTTGTCGGGCAATTATCCTCGCGCTTTGAGGTCAAAATATCGGTCGAATTTGTCTCGCCGCCGGCGATCAAGGCGCCGTCTTTTGCAATTGCCACCGCGTTGATAACGTCGTCTCTGTCGCCGCCTACCATTGCGGCTACTTCGACCGTAAGAGTCGCAGCGTCAATGCGCGTCAAAAGCCCCGATCGCTTCGCGATTGTGCCGTGTTTCCGTACGATAACGCCCGGGAGCGAATCCTCGAGCGAAGCCGAAGTAGTAGAGCCGCCCGCGTAAATTTTGCCGTTATCAAATTCCACCGCGCGGAGCTCGTCCTCCCCTTCGCCGCCGACGAAAACCGAGTTCGCCTTCGCGCTCGTAATGTTGTCTCCTATATTATTCGCGTTGAAGATCGCGACAAAGCCGTCGTTTAACGCGCCGCGCGTGTTTGACGGTGTCGGATCAAAAGTTGCGGAGGCAAATGTCGCCCCCGCCGCGATTACTATGTTAGGGGCGGTTTCGTTGTCAAGGGCGAGTGAATTTACGCGATCTTCGTCCCCGCCGCCGATATAGCGTACGCAACTCCCCAAACAGTTCAAGTTGTGGTCAAGGCGCAGAATAAAGCCGTCAAAGTCGTCTTTATACGAGTTGGTTGCGTACTTTAAATTTTTAGATGTCGTCTCGCCGCCCGCGAAAACGAGATTGTATTTGCTAAAGGCTTTGTTTTGGCTCACTGCGAGCGCGTTGATCGCGTCCGCGCCGTCCCCGCCGACGTAAGTTAACGCCAGCAACTTGGTTAAATTTTCGTCATATTTCGCGATGAATCCAGTAGGTTGCACGCCGATTCCCGCGCCATAAACTCCGCTTGTAGCGAGGTTTGCCGAATCCGTCCTCCCGCCTACGAAGACCGCGCCTTTGACCGCTTTGACCGCGCGAATTTCGTCGTCTTGCGATCCGCCGGTGTAAGTCGCGGCTAACAACGGATCAATCACAACTTCGCGATTTCTATCGTATTTTCCCAGCGAAAACCCGTAAGTGTTTTTTGCCGTCCAAAAATTCGCTTCTACGAAGTGTTTTTTATCGTCTATTATTTGATAGGCGATCGGTTTGCTCAGCGCCGCTTTGCCGCGCGTAGTGTAAATCTCTAATTCGCCGTTGTTATTCACGCTTAATTTTTTTGCGCCCAAAACCTTTACTTTGATCGCTTTCAAGTTGGCGTTAGGCGCGATCGTCCAAAGCCGCTCTATATTGTTATTATCAGCGTTTAAGGTGAATTTCACGCCCTTCGCGATCTCGCCGAAATCTAACTTTTTATACGGCGTTTTAGATTCGCCGCCTACAAAATTTATCATATAATCTTCTGCGTCTTTAGGTATAATTTTATTAGCGTTAAAATTTATTTTTTCACCTATTAAAATCGCTTGTTTTTGATCTCCTGTCCGCACAATTAAGCTTTGCGCGATCGCGCCGTCTTTCATAATATAAAAACCGCCGCCGAAATCACGCGATTCGTATAAGACTCCCGCGCGATCGCTTTTAATAAAAGTCGCGGGCAGCGCGCCGAACATTACGATCGTAGCCAATAAAAAAGCGATCAAAATACGCATAGAAAACCCTTTGAATTTAATCTAATCGTAATTAAAGCATAATTTGTGCCAAACCGCGCTTATTTTGGCAATTTGAAATTCGTTAAAATTTCGCGAAAATAAACCGCGATCAAAGGGTGAAAATGCGCAGCGACATTATTAAAAAGGGTTTTGAAAAGACGCCGCACAGAGCGCTTTTACGCGCCACAGGGCTAAAAGACGAGGATTTTGATAAGCCTTTTATAGGCGTTGCGAACAGCGTGGTTGACATTATTCCGGGTCATTTTTTTCTGCGCGAATACTCCGCGATCGTGCGCGAGACGATCAAGGAAGCCGGGGGCGTGCCGTTTGAGTTTAACACGATCGGCGTAGACGACGGCGTGGCGATGGGTCATACTGGTATGCGCTATTCGTTGCCAAGCCGCGAAATTATTGCCGACAGCATTGAGACGATGATGAACGCGCACCAATTAGACGCGCTCTTTTGTATTCCCAACTGCGACAAAATCGTGCCCGGAATGCTTATGGGCGCGTTGCGCGTGAATGTGCCGACTGTGTTCGTGAGCGGCGGACCTATGGCGGCCGGCAAACTCGCCGACGGCACGATCGTGGATCTCATGACCACGTATGAGGCGGTGGGCAAAAAGGCGCTTGGCGAAATTAGCGACGAGCGGCTCAAAGAAATAGAGTGCGCCGCGTGTCCGGGCGCCGGCAGTTGCAGCGGAATGTATACGGCGAACTCAATGAACACGCTTTACGAGGCGATGGGCGTGGCTTTCGAGGGCAACGGCACAATCCTCGCGCTCACCGATGAGCGGCGCGAACTTTTGCGCAAAGCGGCGCGCCGAATCGTGGAAATGGCGAAAGCGGGCGCGCCGAAAATCCGCGAGATCGTAACGGCGAAATCAATTCACAACGCGTTCGTGGTAGATATGGCAATGGGCGGATCGTCCAACACGGTTTTGCATTTGCTCGCGATCGCGAAAGAAGCGGGCGTGGAGTTTGACCTCGCGAATTTAAACGCGATCAGCAAAAAAGTCGCGCACATCGCTAAGATCGCGCCCGCCTTAGGCACCGTGCATATTGAGGACATCGGCAGAGCGGGCGGTGTGAGCGCGATAATGGCGGAGGTCGCGCGCGGCGGCGATATTTTGCGCCTTGACGCGCTCGCGATCGAGGGTTCTACGATTGGCGATCGCATTAAAAACGCCCAGATCAAAGACGCGAATATCATTCACAAAAACGAAAACGCCTATTCGCCCGTTGGCGGACTTGCGATCTTGTTCGGCAACCTCGCCGAAAGGGGCGCGGTCGTGAAAACCGCCGCGATCGCCCCAAGTATGCGCGTATTCACGGGTCGCGCCGTTTGTTTCAACTCTGAAAACGAGGCGAGAAGTGGCATTTTGGGCGGCAAAGTAAAAGCGGGCGATGTCGTCGTAATCCGCTACGAGGGTCCAAAGGGCGGTCCGGGAATGCCCGAAATGCTTTCCCCAACAAGCCTCATTCAAGGTATGGGGCTGGGCGAAAAAGTCGCGCTGATCACAGACGGACGTTTTAGCGGCGCGACGCGCGGCGGCTCGATCGGGCATATTTCGCCCGAGGCGGCGGAGGGCGGATTGATCGCGCTTTTGCAAGACGGCGACGAGATTTTTATTGATGTGGATAATTATGTGATTGAGGCGCGTATCGCGCCTGAGGAGATCGCGCGCCGCCGCGCCGCGTGGAAACCTTTTAAGAAAACGATAGAAAGCAAATGGCTCAAACGCTATTCGCTCCTTGTTAGCAATGCCGCGGACGGGGCGGTACTCAAAAACGATCTGTGATCGCCGCGATCCGCCGATCCGCCGTTTATTGCTGGATCGCAAATGGATCGCTCATTGCCCGCAATGACGATTTTCCTTTGCGATCGTTTGCGATCGTTTGTGAAGTTACGGCGATCGCGAAATTTCCCCCGCCTCGCAGCGGATTATCGCCAGCGAAAATTTTGGTAGAGAATTTCTATAAAGCGGGCGCGGCAAAAAGCTCTTTTGCCAGATCGGAACAGATCAGAACAGATCAGAACAGATCGGATCGGATCGGGACGGATCAGAACAGATCGGAACAGAACAGCATTGGATCGGAGCAAACGA
>JAITUT010000045.1 GCA_031286325.1 Helicobacteraceae bacterium | reverse complement strand
GTCGCGCTGACCTCTTCCACGCTTGAGGCTTGCGCGCTCGCTCCTTCGGCTAGAGAAACGGTGCTTTGGGCGATCTGATCCGCCGCCGTTAAGACTTGAGAGTTCGCCTCGCTGATAGATAAGACGCCGTCCGTAATGGATTTGCTTATTGATCGGACTATTAAAACCGCAAGCAAAATGCCGATCGCTAAAACGCCCCCTAAAACGCTCACAATTATAGTGGTGTAGAGATTGGACGCCTTTCGCGCGTCCTCAATCTGGTCCAGAGTTAATACGGTTCTGCGTTCCGTTAACGCCGCAAGGTCTTTCTCAAACTCGGAGGACGACGCGATGTTTTGGCTCATAGCCTTCTCGTAGTCTTGGAAGATCATTTTTTGCTTCGTAGCGTCGGAGTTATCAACGACGTCCGCCATCGCCTTGTCAACCACATTACTCGCTTCGCGCCACTTCGCGTATGAAACGACTACTTTCTCTTTCAACTCTACAGATTTTTGTTCTTGTATTGTGATTTTTAAGAATTCACCCCACCTTTTATCTAACTCGGAAAAGTTGTCTTGGCGTCCTTTCAGCAACTCGCCGACTGGTTTGTTAATCTCAACCGCGTCCCAATTTTGGTATTGGTAGACGTTGAATGCCAAAGCCGCCGCGTTTCTGCGATCAAAGTTGATCGCGTTCAGCGTCATCAGGGTCGGCAAGCGCGTATCGCCGATACTGTTCATATCATCTTGCCATTGGCTAATGCCAAAAACGCCGAGCGCGCCGACTATGATAAGTCCCCCGATCAAAACTCCGCTGAGTAGCATAAGTTTGCTACGCAAGACCATACGATCTAGAAAGCCCATACTTTCCCCTTTATTGTAGATTAAACGCATTGTATCAAATTTATTATTTATTATTCTTGATTATGCCGTCTTTCAGATTTAAGCAAAGTTAAAGTTTTATTAGTATTTTTTTTGGCAAGATATTTGCTTGCCGCGAAGTAAAGGAAAGACGCTTTTGCCGCCGAGTTGAGCGGAGGCAATCTTCGCGCGTTTAGCGGCGAGCGGCGAGCGAAGCGCTTTGATCATCAAGGGGGAGTTTTGCTCCTCCGCGAAGTAAAATGAGCGGGGAGCTTTGCTCTTGCGAGGAGCAACTTTACGAGGAGCAACTTTATATATAATCTGCCAAAAGCTTTAAGGAGTCCTTAATGAGCAAAGAAAAGATGTTGATATATCTCATTATTACGATCGTTGTCGGCGCGATTGGGTATTATTTCGCGAATGTCCATAAACCTGCCGATTATCAGCACCCGCGCGTACGTTCCGGAGCGGTTTATATTGAGCGTTAATCACAAATTATCGGCGAGAATTTTTAACGTTTCTTTGTCGATGGCGTTTGAAGCTAAAATTATCATTGTTTTATCTTTGTAAAATCGCGCTCCGACAAAGACGAAATTAAATCGCTTTAACGATCTCGCGAGCTCTCTTGAATCGCCATTTTTAACGGCGTTTAATTTATCCCATAAATTTGGCACTAAAAATTGCAGAGTTTTCGCATTCGCCGCGAATATCTCTATATAGTGCAATTTAAGAGCGGTTAAACCCGCGTCTCCCTCAAAAATATCGCTATTTTTAATAACGCCTAAATGAATGTTTTTCTCTTTCAAAATCATTGCGGTTTTTTCGGCGTTTTCCGCTAACTCTTCGCCTGAAAACGCGTATTGATAAACTTTCGCGGGATACTCCGCGATCGCGGTGATTGTTAAAAGCAAAATTATCAGTAAATTTTTCATTTTATTAACTCTTTCGCAAGTAAATTTATATCTCTTGGGATTTGAAAAAAGTTTGGAAATTTCGCGCTTAAATACGGCGCGGAAATTTCATTAAAATTCATATTATTTTTAACGCTAGCAGCCCAATAAAAATTATTCTCTTTAACTCTGTTTTTGATCGCTTCTATTGTGGTTAAGACATTATGAATCGTTCCTAACTTGTCATTCGCGATCATTAAAATTTTCGCGTCAAACAGCGTCGCCAAATCAATGCTGAAAAAATCTAAATCTAAAGGGGCGAAAGCGCCGCCCGCGCCCTCTATTAAAACCAAATCAAATTTTGCGCTTAAATTTGCGAAAGCCTCTTTGATTTTTATTAGATCGTTTTTAGCGCAAAAACCAGCTACATAAGGCGCGGCGGGTAAAGCGAAAGTAACGGGGCAGACTTCGTTAATCGTTAATTTTGCGCCGCGATCCAGCGCGATTTTTAATAACTTTTTCGCGTCTTTCGGCGCGATTTTTACGCCTGTTTCAATAGGCTTAAACGGCGCGGCTGAAATGCCTAAATTCCAAAACTCGTCTAAAAGCTTTTCGCACGCGAAAGTTTTGCCCGCGCCCGTTCCAGTTCCCGTTACAAAAACAGCGCGCATTATTCGCGAAACTCGCTGCTTACGATCGCGGCGAATAGATCGTTTATCTCTGCAAGGTTAAAATCTTTTTCGCGATTGTATAATCTATGCTTTTTAGATAAATTCTCATTGTAGTCTTTTAATAAATATACCTTAAAATCTGAAAAATTTTGATTGTAATGCGTTATTAACGGCGTTAATTTCGGGTTTTCTATATAGGTTTTCGCGCCGTCTTTTTTAATAACCATATTAGCCATTCCGCCCAACATTCTGGGCGTTTTATTTTGCGCGGATAGAAAATTTCCGAGCGAATAATAAACAAGCGTTTTATTTTTATCTTTTCCTTCAACCCATTTTACGCTCTCTAATGTATGCGGGTGATGCCCGATCACAAGATCAACATTCAAATCGGCGAAAAATAACGCTAACTTTTCTTGCTCTTTATTCGGTTTATATTTATACTCTTCGCCCCAATGCGTTGAAACAATTAAAAAATCGCACTTCGGGCGCAAACTCTCTATCTCTTTTTTCATCACGTCTTTATCAATTAAGGAAACCAAATACGGCGCGTTTTCTGGCAAAATAAATCCGTTCAACCCGTAAGCGTATGATAAAAATCCAATTGAGATACCGTTGATTGTAACTATGCGATCTTTAATGCGATCGACTAAGCTAGCGTGGATTCCAAGCAATAAAATATCATTATATTTTTTATAATTTTCAATAGTTTTTAATATCGCGTCTTTGCCTTTGTCGTAAGCGTGGTTTGTAGCGTGATTTATCACTTTGAAACCTGTATCGATTATCGCTTCGCCGATCGCGAATGGTCCGTTAAATTGCGGATAACCGCTGTAACCGAACTTTTCGCCCGCGACTAATGTCTCTTGATTTATAAACGCCAAATCCGCGCTTTGGATCACACTCCTTATTTCGCTGTAAATCGGCTTGAAATCATATTCGTTTTCACCCGAAATTTTCGCGGCGTTAATAATAGGTTTATGAATTAAATTATCGCCTACCGCGACAAAAGAAACCTCGCTTTTTTTAGGCGGTGTTTTAACTTCTTTTTCTTGCGTTTCAACAACGGGTTTTACAGCGGCGCAACTCGCAAATAATAACGCGCCCAAAAAGACAAACGCGATCGCCTGCGCGAAACGGGCGATCGCGGAAAATTTAACGCGCTTCAAATGCGCCTAAACCTATCTTTTAGTCTGCGCGGCGACTTCGGCGGCGAAGTCGTCAGACTTTTTCTGCAAGCCTTCGCCCACTTCAAATCGCGCGAAAAATACGATTTTCGCGCTTGCGCCGCGCGCTTGCGCGACGGCGTTCAACGCCTCCGCCACGCTCTTTTTATCGTCTTTTACGAACGCTTGACCCTCCAAAGTTACATCGGCGACAAAACGTTTGATTTTGCCGGGCAGGATTTTCTCCAGCATCGCTTCGGGTTTGCCCTCTTTTTTGAGTTGCTCCATAGCGATCTCGCGTTCTTTCGCCAACACATCGGCGGGGATTTCGGCTTCATTCAAATAAGTCGGTCTCATCGCCGCCGCGTGCATCGCGATGTCCCGCGCGAAATCCGCGATCGGCGCGGCGGTTTCAACCGCCACGATTACGCCCACGCGCGAATTGGAGTGCAAATATCCGCCGATAACGCCGTTTTTAATTTGGTATTTCGCGAAGCGGCGCACATCAATTTTTTCGCCCATTTTCGCTATCGCGTCCGCGATCAAATCCTCATATTTTTTGCCGCCGACAACGCCCGTTTTGAGATCGCCGATCGCGCTGAAATTGCCGCCGTGCAAAGCCTCCAAAACTTCGCTCTCAAACGCTTTGAAGTTCGCGTTTTTCGCGACGAAATCCGTCTCGCAGTTGATCTCTACGATCGTAGCTTTATCGCCATCTACTTTAAGGGCGATCGTACCCTCCGCCGCGACTTTATCGGCGACTTTCGCCGCTTTGGACAAGCCCTTTTTGCGCAACCATTCAACCGCCGCTTCCATATCGGCGTTTGTTTCGGTGAGAGCTTTTTTACAGTCCAACAGACCGGCGTTTGTCTTTTCGCGCAGTTCTTTAATTAGTTCGGGTGTAACAGCCGCCATTAGTTCGCTTCTTTCGGCTCAATTTCAGCGGCGAATTCCGCCGTGAAGTCGCCCGCTTCTGGATCGGCTTCGATCGCCTCTAAATCCACATTTGCGGGGGGTTCTATCGCGCCGCCTTTTTCGCGGAGCTCTCTACCCTCAATTATGCTTGTCGCCATTTCGGTGCAGAAAAGCTCAATCGCGCGGATCGCGTCGTCGTTGCCGGGAATTGGGTAGTCTATCACGTCGGGATCGCAGTTGGTATCGAGCGGCGCGACTACGGGAATGCCGAGCCTGCGCGCCTCTGCGACCGCGATTTTTTCTTTCGCCGCGTCCAAAACAAATACCATATCGGGCAGAGTCGTCATATTGCGCACGCCGCCTAGATATTTCAAGAGTTTTTCTCTCTGCCGCTCTTTCAAAAGCGCCTCTTTTTTTGTCAAAAGGTTGATTTTGCCGCTCTCAATTAGCTCTTCAATAGACTGCAAAGTGCGGATCGATTGGCGGATCGTCTTGTAGTTGGTGAGCATTCCGCCCAGCCAGCGGTTATTTACATAGGGCATACCGCAACGCTCGGCTTGCTGCGCGATGATCGCGCTCGCTTGTTTTTTGGTGCCTACGAATAGGACTGTCTTGCCCTCCGCCGCCGCGTCGCGCACGACATTCGCCGTGTAGCGGAAGTAGCGCAGAGTCTTTTGCAAGTCTATGATGTAGATATTCTTGCGTACGCCGAAGATGAATTTCTTCATTTTCGGATTCCAGCGGCGCGTTTGGTGTCCAAAGTGCACGCCGCACTCTAACAGGTCTTTCATGATAACCATGAACTCTCCTTCTGTGATGTGGTTTAGCCTCGCCGCCCGTTAGTTTGCGCTTGCAAACACCGATCAAGAATTGGCGGCTGTGAAATTTAAGGCGCGCGATTTTAGCGAAAACGCCTTAAATAACTTTAATTTTGTTATGATTTTGCGCAAATTTAGTTGGAGTTTTGATGAAAAATTTAATTTTGACGGTATTTGGCGGCGTTTTCGCGCTGGTTTTGGTTCTGGTTTTAGCGAGCTGCGGGCGATCGGCGTTCTTTGATTTTACGGGCAGCGCGGCTTACGCGGACGCTCTGCCGCACACGAAACGCGCGGAAATTATAGATAAATTTGAGAGCCGCGCTTTGATCACGGCGAGCTATTTGAATGCGATCTACCCAGAGGATAAAAATTATTCGGAGAATGAAACTTTTTTGATCGGTTTATATATTGCGAATGACTTTACCGATAAACAAAAACAGGGGATAAATAATCCTAATTATACGCTCGCGCTCGGCGAAAACAATTATATTTCCGCCGAAAAAGTTGACAAAAACGATCATTTGCTTAAAATTATGCCGCTTGTAAATCGCTGGAATCACTATTATATAGTGCGTTTTCCGATCGCAAACGAGTTAATTCTTACATTAACCGATCGCGACTTTAATCAAAGCGTAAGTATAGACTTTGCAAAATCGCGGAAAGTTGCACGGGATCGTTAAAAATTTGGCGATATATTACATAATTCGCCAAAACTGCTTTGCCGTATTCTCTAGTCTCTTCAACGGGCATTAGCTCTAAGCTCAAAAACGGCTCAAAATCCCCTTTTTGAAACAACTTATTATTTTCAATCGCTCTTTTAGTAAATCCGTGCCCGCCGTTATACGCGTATGCGACAAATAAAACATTATTTACTTTCGTCTCAAGCCAAGCGATATGTTTTAGCGCGTAAGGCATCTCGACATCTATATTAAAAAAGTCCCAAACTCCGAGCGTTTTATTGTGATTTTGCTTTAACATCGCGTTAATTAAAAACGGCATCATTTGCATACCGCCGATCGCGTAACTTGTAGAGATCGACGATTCCATAAAACGGCTCTCTTTACGCATAATCGCGAGCGCCAAAGATTTTTGGTGCGCGCTCAAACCCTCTAAATGTTTCGGCACGGGATTTAAGTAATAATTCGGCTGGTTTGAGTGTTCGGCGAGAGCGAAGTTGATCGCCGCGCGAAAAGGTTCCGCGCGATCGCTCGCCATTTTTGCGAGCTCGCCTATCATTTTCGCGCGATCATTTTCTGCGATCATCTGCGCGAAATCGCTCCAAAAAAATGGATTTGTAAAATCTTTATCGGTGTAAATTTCTTTAGCGTTTGATCGCGCGGGCGCGTTTAACAAAACATACGGGAGAGGTCTATCGAGAATTTCGCGCGCGCAAATAACATAAAAATTACTCTCGTTGCTCTGCAAAATTTTAATTAAATGTTTCTTGTCGTTCTCTACCAAATAGAGCCAGAATAAAGCGCGATCTCTATCATATCTTTTCAACGCTTTTATATCCGCGATCGCGAATGATTTCGCGGCGCGATCAAGGTTGTTTCGTACTATGTTTATAATTCCGAAATTAAAGGCGGCTTTTGAGTCTAAAAATTCTTCGTCTATCGCCTCAAAATTTTCAAAAATTTTATCGTCTTTTTTCAGATTCGTATGCGAAGCGCGCGCTAAAAACGATCCAAAACGCGGATCGCTTTGAAGTTTTTTGATCGTTGCGGGGGAAATTTCGATGTTTCTATGACGCTTGAAAAAATCGTCGCTTGTATTCAGCGCGATCCTAAAAAACGCTTCGGGGTTTTCCGCGCTTTTTTCGTAGATATTTTTTGCGTTAAAAGCGCGTAAGATAAAGGCTTTGTTAGGATTGATATTTTCTATCTTTAACGCGATCTTAAAACGTGCGTTATAATCAATTCCCTCCGCGCGCGAAGCGTTAATTAAAATTGAGAGACATTCATCGCTTTGTTCCAATAACTTTGAGTTCGGCGCGGCGCGACAATTCGCGAGTTTGTTTAGGCTCTGATCGCCGCGAAAGCGCAGAGCCGCCAAAAACGCTGAAATATGCGAGGGTTTGGGCGAGCGCAGAGAGTAAAAAATCGCGCGATTTTGATCTATGTTGCCTTTGCGCGATTCTAAAAACGCCAGCGACGCGTAATCGCGCGCGCGCGAGGGCGCGAGATTTTCAAATTGCTCAAACTCGCGCGGCGGCTCAAAACGATCGGCAATCAGCGTCGCGCAGAAAATCAAAAAAATCGTAAAAAATTTCATAACTTTACGCATAAGTTAATTTGAATTTGTATCCGTCGTTCGCGTCTTCGTCATCGGACTCTACCAACTCTACTTTTTTTATGCGCATATCGTCGATATTTTTCACAAAATCTTTGCCCAAAAACGGCAATTTAAATACCACTTCGTTATGCCCCGACCACAAACCTGTTTCATTCAAAACAAATGATTTTAAGACTAATTTATCGAATTTTTCAAGCCCCTCTTTTTTCGCGTCTATTTCAGCCTCAATCGCTTTAATTTGCTCGTCTATTCCATCGTATTTTTTTTGACTTGTTAAATACTCTCTAGCCATTTTCAAAAACGTCTCGCCCGTAGCCACGCCATCTTTTTTATTTTGCAGGATTTTTTCTTGAATTTGCGTAAAAGCGTTTTTGTTTTTTGCCAAATATGATGTCAGAGTTTTGCTCTCTTTTCTTATCTTTTCTATCTCGCCTCTGAGCTTTTCTATCTCTTCGCGCGTTACCTCAAGACCTTCTTTTTCAAGCGCGCCCGGATCTATTATTAACTTGTTTTCGCCTTTTGTAACTTGGCGGATCGTGATCGAATCTGTAGCTCTGCAAGTTACTTTGCCGCGCAAATTTAAAACAACTATTTTTTCACCGCGAATTTCGCCGCCTACGGCTTGCCCTATTTCGCTCGCGGTCGATTGGACTATTCCGCCTTCTAGCGATAAAACTTTAATTTTATCCGATTGCGCCGTCCCCCTTAATACATTTGCTTCAATTTCGTTTGCGTTCAGAGTGCTTTTTTGGTGTGTTTGACCCTTTATAATAATTTTTTTCGCGGTGATGATTACGCCGCTTGCTATGCTTCCTTGCACAATTACTTCGCTCGCCTCTACGATCATATCCGGTCCGATCGCCTCCGCGCTCGTATTTTTGCCGTCCGTTTTGCCGACTCGGACTACTACGCCATTGTCGATTCCCGCTTTGATGTTGCCTGTGCTTTTTAGATGAATTGAGTCTAATTCTATAGCTTGTTCTACGTGTAAAGTATTATCTTCTAATTTCGCGCATCCGTTAGTTTTAGCTACATATAATTTCGCGCCTCCCTCCTCTTTAACTTCAACTGTTTGATCATCAATTGAAAATGTAGGCTGATTTGCTATTTTAGGCTCTAGCATAGCGATAAATTTACCGTCGAAAGATCGCCCTGAAACGCCTTGTTTCGGCATTTGATATTTCACTAAAATATCGCCCGCTTGCACGCTGTTTACAAAACCTCTTTCGGCGTGATCTACGCGCTCTAAGCTATCCTCTTTGATCTCGTCTTTTTTCTCAAATAAAATATCCAAGCGATCGTCAATCGTCTCGATCGGAGCCGCCCAATTGCAAAGCGCGAATGTAATATCCTTTTCAAACGGTTTATCGTTCGCGATCTGAGCGAGTTTCGCCACCGCGCTCCGCAGTTGATCGTCCATTAAATAAATGATCATATTATTGCGCAATTTCAACTTATTAAAATAGCTATACAAAACCTTTTGATCTACGCCGCTTTTGATCACGCTTCCGGCTTTGAGCGTAACGCTCGCCATACTCTTAAATTTATCTGTGCCGAGCGTCAAATAAAACTTAAAGGGCGTAACGGCTAGCGGCTTAAATCTGACCTCGTATTCCTGCGCGAAAGTCAATTTAGGATCAATCAAAAAATTTTTATCCTTTAACTTCTCCAAATGCGCCTTTTCGACCAGCGCGAACTCGTCTCTAAGCGGCTCTTTGATGTATGTATGCACCTTCAAAATGTCAAAATCCACGCTCCCAGGATGGCACTTTTCGCGCGAGACTAAGTCCGCGAGCGACTTCGCCACATTGGCGGTTTTCGCGTCAAACATTCTCGTATATAATCTCGCCTTATCTTCCAAAGCCGCCTCCTTTCGCGTAATATATCGGCATTTTACTAATTTATGTCAAATTAAGTTTTGTTAATTTTTCAGAGGGATTTTCAGCGGCGCTAACGCATATCTGCTATAATTTCCCGCTACACGGAAAGGTTTTTTATGACGGCGGCGGCGCGCTTAAACTTCGGCGTTTTGGAAAAGGGCTTCTCTGCGCGGCTTAAAAGCGCGGACTTTGGCGAGGAGCAAGACAATTTGTTGCCGAAGGCGACAAAAAAATTCGCCGACCAGAGAGGCGGCGATCTCAAAAACGTTGCGGCTCTTACGCAAACTTTCGTCAGAGAAAAAATGACGTCTATCTTGAAATGGATCGTCCGCTTGATGTTTGTCGGCTTCAGAATTATATTCGCGATCTTGAAGTAGGTTTCTTTGAAATTTTCTCTGTTTAAGCAAATTTTTATCGCGCTTTCGCTGATCGCTTGCCCCCTAATCTCCGCGCCGTTAAACGCCGGCGTATTTGAAGTGGGCGCGTCGGCGGGCAGCGTCTTTTATGAGAAATCCGGCGCCGAACGCGCGAAAAATCGCGGCGTTTGCGCGGCGAACGCAACCGAATGTTCCGATACCGAAAAGACTGACTTTTTCCGCGCTTCGCTATTTGCCGGCTACCAATTCAACTCGCGTAGCGACCAGCTCACGATCGCCTTAATCTCCGACAAAGAAATTGACGAGGCGCAATTTGGCTACTCGCTGATTTTCCCCTCATTGCAGCGATACACGCCATTTGACGGTTTTCCATACCTAAAAGGCGCGGTAGGTTTCGGCAACACCTACGCGAAATCGCCAGTTTTGACGCACTTTGCCTACGGTTTGGGGGCAGGATTTTACGTCCCGATCGGCGAGAGCGGCTTTCGCGCGCGCTTTGAGGCGGACTACTTTTGGCGCGAGTGGCAGATAGATAGAAAAGGCGAGGAGCCCGATATTAAACCGCGCGTTTGGAGTGATCGCGAGTTAAGTTTCCTAATCGGGATCGGCTACTTCTGGTGATCGTTCATTCTAAATTTTTCCCAGTTAATCGCGTAACTCAAAAGCGCGGGAATTACAAAGATCGTAAAGATCGTAGAGACCATTAACCCGCCCGTGATCACGCTGCCTAGCCCGCGATACATCTCGCTGCCGGGTCCGGGAATTAAAACAAGCGGCAACATTCCCGATACGCTCGTTAGAGAGCTCATATAGATCGGGCGCAGACGCGTTTTGACGGCGGCGCGGATCGCGTCCAAATACTCCATTTTGTCAATGCGAATAAAGTTTAGGCTCTGGTGTACGATCAAGATCGCGTTATTTACCACGATCCCGACAAGAATAATAAATCCCAGCATAGTGAGAATGTCCAAAGGCTGCGGCGCGAGAAAAAGATTTGTCATTTTTAAGCCCAAAAACCCGCCGGCAGTCGCCAGCGGCACCGTGAAAAGAATAATAAACGGATAGATAAAGTTGCCGAAGAGGGCGCTCATTAAAAGATATGTAATCACGACCGCCAGAATAAAATTCCATTTGAGCGCGAGCACGGTCGCCATAAGTTTATCCGCCGTACCGCTGAGGCGCACGCCGATTCGGTCGTTGCCCTGTAAAACGGCGGGCTTGATCTCATCGTTGATCTTCTCCATAACCTCTTGGATCGTGATGTTGCGCGGCGGCGAAACTTGCAAAGTGATCGTGCGTTTGCCGTCAAAGTGGCGGATTTCCGTTACGCCTTGCCCCAGCCGCACCGCGCCAAGTTCGCCCAGCGGCAAAATCCGTCCGCCCGGCGTGGCGATTTGCGCCTTTTCCAAATCCTCAGGAGTTTTGATCTCATCATCGCTCGTCTTCAAAATCAAATCAATTTTTTTGATCCCGCCGCCTTGATATTCGCTGATTTTACGCCCGTCTAAAAGCACGTCCGCCGCAATCCCAAGCGATCTCGCGTCCATTCCCACCGCGCGCAAGCGATCGCCAATAGGCGTGATCGTTACTTCGGGGTAGATAATTTCCAGCGGGGGCAACGGGCGCACCTGCGATCCCGCGACTTGCTCGGCGATCGCCCTCATCAGCCGCCCCGCGTAATCGGTAATTTCGGCGAGAGTTTCGGCGGTTACATCCACATTCACCGATCGGCTCTGCCCCATTCCGCGCTCAAAGACGCCGGCTTGCTTCGTGATCGCGCTAATTCCTGGAAAACTATTTACGATCGGGCGCAAAAGCGGGATTAGCTCGCTCGCGCGATCCTCGTCTACAGCCGAAACGCCCATAAACATCGACGATCCGCCCGCGTTAAAAAAGGCGCGATCTATCTGCGGAATACCGCCGATTTCAGCTTTCATATTCGGAGCGATCCTTTCAAAGATCGCAAAGCCGATACTCCTCAACTCTTCATAGCTAAGCCCTGGCGGCAATACAAAGATATTTTGCACCAAATTGCGGTTGCCCTCAGGCAGGTATTCCATTTTGGGCATCATAATATACGCGAAGATCGCGGAGGCAAAAATCATCACAAAGACCGTTACAAGCCGCGTGAAATTATTCCGTAAAACCAAATCCACAAGCGCCATAAAAAACGCGCCGCAAGTACTGCCTATCGCGCCTATTTTGGCGTATATCGCGCCGTGCTTTATAGGTTTTTTTACAGCGGCGCGCATCATTTGCCGCCACAACATCGGGATCGCGAAGACTGAAATAAACAAGCTAAAACTAATCGCCGCCGTAACCGCGATCGCAATGTCTTTGAATAGTTGCCCCGCTTCGTCCGCTAGGAAAATCATCGGCGCGAAAACGGCGATCGTAGTCAGCGCGGAAATTACGAGCGCGCCCCAGACTTCAACCGCGCCGTCATAAGCGGCGGCGGCGGGCGGTTTGCCCATTAACTTGTGGCGGTCAATGTTTTCTAGCACCACGATCGCGCTATCCACTAGCATTCCTACCGCGAAACTAATTCCCGCGAGCGAGACTACGTTTAAGCTCCTGCCCATTAAATCTAAAATTGTAAAAGTCCCGACAACGCTCGTCGGGATTGCGACCGCCACAACTAAAGTCGGCGTGATAGATCGCAAAAATACGAGCAAAACCAACACCGCCAAAATGGCGCCGAAGATAATGTCTTGCTTAACCAGCGAGATCGAGCCTAAAATGTATGGCCGCTGATCGTAGTTCCATACGATCTCAATTCCCTGTTCTTTTAGAATCGTTTCGTTGAGCTGCTTTGCCGCAAGCTCAATGCGATCGGTCATCTCCACTACATTAGCGTCCGCTTTGGGGTGCACGTTGATTGAGATTCCGGGTTTGCCGCGAAATATGCCTATACTCGTTTTTGGGGCGTTGGCGAGTTTGATCTTTGCGACCTCTTTTAGCAAAACTTGCTTCGCGCCGTCCGCGTAGAGCACGGTTTCACCCGCCGCTTCGGGCGAAGTATATTTGCCCGCCGTGCGCACGCGGTAGCTGCGCCTGCCTAAATCCAAAGTGCCCGCCGAAATATCCACATTGTCGCGCCCTACGGCGTCTATCACGCGATCTATCGTCAAATTTAGCGCGGCTAGGCGCATTGGGTCAATAATGATGTGAATTTCATCGGTGATCCCGCCGCGCGTGGTAACCTCGCTTACCCCCTCGATACGCTCAAATCTTTCTAAAATTTCTTCTTCCAAATAAGTCTGATAGCCCGCGATGTCGCGATCGTTGCCCTCGCGCGCTTGCACCATCATATACACGGCGGGCGGCACGGTTTCGCCCGTAGCGCGCAGGACGGGGCGCTCTACATTATCGGGGTAGCTGCGCACTTCGCTTAACTTGTTGCTGGCGTCTAAAAGCGCTTTTTGAATGTCCGCGCCGAGTTTGAAACGCAAAGTAATCCGCGCCCTTCCAGTACTGCTAGTACTCTCATATTCTTCAAGATTTTCTATGTTTTTTAGGACTTTTTCTTGCGGTTCGGTGATTTCGCTCTCCACTTCGTATGGCGACGCGCCCGACCAGCGCGTTATCACGCTGATTTCGGGGCGGCTCACATTGGGAGTAAGTTGGTATGGCAGGCGCGCTAGGCTAATGAAGCCGAACAGCAAGATTAATATCAGACAAACCGTTACGGCGACAGGCTTGCTTATCGCAAACTTCACAATATCCACTTTGACGTCCTTAAAGCGAAGGAAATAAACGCATATTATCAGAATCCTTTTGTGAAATTTATGTGAATTTTGGCGGCAATGTCGCGGAACTGTTATTTTGCGATCTTTATTGGGCGCGATCTAATTGCGCGTTAATACCCTTTACCCGATAAGCAAAATAAAACGGCAAGTTGGCACATTTTTTGCTTTTCTTGCCGAAATTTCCGCGAGGAATCACGATGCAGACAGGGTTTTACAGCAATACGGGCGGTATGGTTACGCAATTTAACCGCCTAGATGTAATCAGCAACAATCTCGCCAACATTAACACGGCGGGTTTTAAGCGCGACGATGTCGTGATCGGCGACTTTATGCGCCTCTATAAAGAGACGCACGACGAGTTGCCGCTACGCAACCACACCCGCGCCGCCAGCCAGCACCTAAACCGCGCGATGGTGCGCGTGCCGCAAGTCGTAGAGGAATACACCGACTTTGATTTGGGCAATTTAATGCAAACGGGCGGACCGCTGGACGTCGCGTTGCAAGCGCCGAATTTGTTTTTCGCGGTAGAGACGCCAAACGGCGCGCGCTACACAAGAGACGGTAGTTTTAAGCTGAGCGAAAACGGAACGCTTGTGAGTAAAGAGGGTTTCGCTGTGTTAAATAGCGGCAACGGCGAGATCGCTTTGCCCTCCGATCGCCATATCGCGATCACTTCAGAGGGGGTGATTTACGCGCAAAACCGCGAAAATTTAACGGAGCAAGAGGAGATCGCGCGGCTGAAAATCGTGCGTTTTGAGAACCAAAAGTGGCTTGAAAAAGTGGGTGATAACTACTACAAAATCAAAGAGCCAAGCGGTACGGCGGGCAATCAAAGGCAATGGACCCAGGAAATTGAGGCGGAGGGACAGTTTCTGGTAGCGCAGGGCTTCATTGAGAAGTCCAACATTAACGCCGTGAGCGAAATGACCGCGCTCATTGAGACAAATCGCCTCGTGGGAATGTATCAAAAGGTTATGGATACCCATATGAACGAAATTAACGGCGACGCGATCAATAAACTCGCCGTAATTAAAGCTTAAAGGAGTAGAAAATGGTTAGGTCGCTATACACAGCCGCTACGGGAATGAAAGCGCAACAGCTTTCAATTGACACGGTTTCAAACAACATCGCGAACGTCAATACGACAGGCTACAAAAAGCAGCGCGCCGAGTTCGCCGATCTGATGTATCAAGTAATGGCATACGCCGGCACCAGCACGAGCGCGACTACTATCAGCCCTACGGGAATTGAGGTGGGTCTTGGCGTGCGCACTACCGCGATCCAGAAGAAATTCACGCAGGGTAACTATAAAGAAACGGGCAACACGCTTGATGTCGCGATCGCGGGCGACGGCTTCTTTCAAATACAACTTCCTGACGGCACTACCGCTTACACCCGCGCGGGCGCGTTCAAATTTGACGAAAACGGCGTTATTGTTACGGCGGACGGCTTTCCGCTCTTGCCGCAAGTTACGGTTCCTGCGGACACAACGCAACTCACAATCGGCGTGGACGGCACGATCAGCGTAATGCAAGCGGGGCAGACGCAGAGCAATCAAATCGGGCAATTAGAGCTGGCGAATTTTATTAACCCCGCAGGTTTGCACTCTTTGGGCGACAACAACTATATTAACACGACCGCAAGCGGCGATCCCGTTACGAGCCAGCCCGGGTTAAACGGGTTCGGGCAAACGCGCCAGATGTTTTTGGAGATTTCAAATGTACAACTCGTCGATGAGATGACCGACCTAATTACGGGGCAGCGCGCCTACGAAGCGGGCAGCAAGGCGATCACAACGAGCGACGAGATGTTAAGCACCGTCGTGGGCTTGAAGCGGTAATAAAACCGCGTTGAAATCGCGTTGAAAGAAAAACTTTCAGCGATAAAACATTTAAGCGCGTAGGTTGGCAATAGGATCGCGAATGCTTGCGCGGTTAAAACGTTCGGGGCGTTATGCGGTAGAGATCGGAGCGCGAAAGGCGGCGCGGAGCAAGGCGGCTAAAACGCGCGGCGCGTTATACAGTAGATTGGGAGCGTAAAGCGCGGCAAAGAGTTTAGTTTGCGTCGGGCGAAGCGGATGAATACGCGGCGCGAGCAAGCATAGAAAAGCGTGGGCAAGCGGTTTGCGCGGCAAGTTAAGCGGTGGGTATAGCCGTGGCTAGAAATCCGCCGCAAAAGGCGCGGCGGCTTAAATCGTCGCGCTACGCTGTAAATTCACGGCGTAGCGCGCGGCGATCTAGACTTCGGCGAATTACGAACAGCTAAATGCCCAACCAATACCAATACTGCGAGCAATAGCCGCTGAACTTCTGAACGCCGTCTAGTTTGACTGTTATCGTCGTCGCGCCGTATGTTATCTCTATAACGCCGCTAGAACCTGTAATTGTAGCCGTGCCGCCGCTATAGCAAGAAGAACCAGTTCCCGTAAGACCTGTAGTCGCTACGTCCACAACTATATTGTTGCTGGGAACAAACGGACCGTAAAAATTCGCGCCAAATCTACCGCTAGTATCTTTCGTCCCATTGTTTTTCAACGTTATCGTAGCGTTTGATATAGCGAAATAAAAGTTATCTCCCGCGCGTTTAAAATAGATTATCTCATTAATGTCTCCCATAATGTCTCTATCGCTTTTGCGCTCTATATGATAATAAGACTTCACTCGGTCAGAACCGATACTACCGCTTGCACTTTTATTCTCTGAAACTTTGTAGCCGCCAGCGCGATCAAGGAGTTCATCATCATCAAGATCAAGGGCGTCCAAGAGTTCTTCCGCGCTACTAAAAGCTTTGTCAAAGGCAATATGGAATGTCCCATGTGCATAACCGCCACCGTAGACGCAGTTATTTTCGATGGTCGTAATATAAGTCGTTGTTATTTCATAAGAAACGCTACCGCTACGATCGCAAGCTTCAGTCCATTGCAAACTGCTAGAAAGCGGTTCTACAGAAAGCGGTCTTGTAGAAAGTGCTCTTACAGTAAGCGGTTTTGTGGAAAGCGGTTTTGTGAATTTATTAAATGCCGCGGGCTGTGGCTCATTGCCCTCTACTCCAGCCGATAACAATGTGTAGTCGTCTGAGTCCCCGCCGTAGGATAATACCTCTGAGTCAGATACTACTGAAATCACCTCTTTTATATTGCCGTCGTTAATCTGGGTTTTAGTCGCAAGTTTCGCGCTAACCTCGCTCTGTAAAGCCGCGAGGTCTATCTTCCCATAACCGCTTAAACTTTCGTTCCTGCCGCCGTTACCGCCGGAGTTTCCGCCCCCCCCCCCCCCCCCCCCCCCCCCCCCCCCCCCCCCCCCCCCCCCTTCCACCGGCGCCCCCCC